>CAJQSI010000001.1 GCA_905612515.1 uncultured Opitutales bacterium
TTCGGATACGTCGTAGCCGGATCCTTGAACGGTGAAGCTTGTGGTGGGGAAAGTGATGTTGCCCGGAGCCACGGCAACGTCGACCGGGGTCGCGCTACCGGCATTCCCGGTGAAGGTCAGGTCGATTCTTCCCCCGACGTCGGCTGTTCCCGAGCCGGCGACTCCTGCCACGGCGGTTCCACCTCGGGTGACCTTTACCGCCGGTGTTTCCAAATTGACGTAACCGGACCCCTGATCGTTGGAGGCGGGAATCTTGAAGAACGTTCCGTTTTTCGCTTGGACGCTCAAGGTTCCCTTGGACTTGGCATTGCCGGTAAAGTTGATATTGAGGGTTCCGTTGGCATTGACGGTGGCGGTGCCGGCCAAGGTGCCCTTGTCGCCGGTGCCGTTGGTTATGTCGACGAGAGGCGCCGTTTCACCAACGTCGTAACCGGAACCAATGTTCGTAAGATTTGCCGGCGCTTGCAGAGCGCCGTCGAAGGATAGGGTGAGGGTGCCCGTGGCGCTTGGCGTACCCGAAACCGAAACGTCTATCTTTCCATCCACTTGGGCGGCGGCGCTGGCCGTAAGCCCCGTGACGGCGGTTCCACCGGAGTCCGTAATGCTTACAAGAGCTGGCGTCTCGCCATTATAGTAACCGGAACCATGGTCGTTCAAAGTGGTGTTGGCGTGAGCCGTATCCAGACGAATAGCCCCATTGCTGGCGGCTAGCGCGTAGGTGCCTCCACCGGCCTTGGTTACGTTGGCCATGCTAACGGTTATAGTTCCGTTGCCGTTATTGGTCACGTCTGCTGCGGCGAGAGTCTGGGTAGTTACGCCGTCGGGTTGGGTAACGGTGACGGTCGGTTTGCCGTCTGCAACGGCATAGCTTGTCCCGAAGGTTTCCGATGCATTAGGGAAGGTGACTCCGCCGCCCGGGTTCGTAAGTTTGGTGAACTCGCTTGGAGAATCAGTAACAAGATAGGCGGAAGTACCCACGACAATGGGAGCAGTCGCGTCATTTGCAAAGAATCCGCCACCCGTTTTCGTGTGTTCCCAAGTCGCCGTAGCTCCGGTGAGAGAACCCGGAGGTAGTTTAAAAGTTTTCCCCGCCTGCGTAGTGAAATAAACGTTTCCCACAGCATCGAAATCCGGAGTACCGACTACGTTTGAAGTCCCTCCAATTCCTGCGTCGAATACCGTACCGGTTCCCGTGGTGGGATCAATCCTGTGAAGCGCTCCTTGGGAAGTGCCCACGTATACGGATCCATCGGGAGCAACAGCTATACCCCTGGGGTTGTGCGCCGCACCGGGGTTCAATGGGTTTGTTCCAAGATTGTACGGAGAACCCCATGCCGCAGCTGTGGTCGTGGTGTTGAAACCGTAAACTTTACCTGCCAAACCGGATGCTCCGCCGTCCGTACCGACTACCACTACGTTGCCGCTTACAACGGGATGAGTGTCTTCCGTAGTCTCTCCGAATATAGTTATTATGTTTTGCGTCCCTACCAGACCTTTTTGTACTAGTTCAGTATTTCCGCCGTTGTGTCTTGCGGTCCAAAGGTTGCCTCCGGCATCCACGGCGGTGGCCATACCGGAATTATGAGCTGTACCACTGGTGTGTTGATAAATACCAGCGGTTCCTCCCCCCCCCCGTAAATATAGCAGTGTCGAGTGTATTGGTGGCAGGATCTATAGCTGCAATTATAGGAGCGCTTCCGAAGAAGTTTACTCGTTTGTTTCCCGCGGCGTATAGAGTACCGTTGTGCAAAGACAAACTCTCGATACTCGTACCAAAGCCACCATTATCAGGTGTTAACGGACCACCGACCTGATTACCAGTATCCTTATCGAAACGATAAATCCGGAATCTGTCGAAAGCGCCACCAAGCGCTCCCCACGGACCGGTAGCGCCGACGAATACGTCGCTGCCTACAACGACGGGCGCCGTAACGTCCGTAGCTCCAGCGATAGCGGGAGTTGTGAATGCGCCGGGAATCGTTCCGTCAGGCTGGACTTTGTGAATCTGCACCTGATTGCCAGTCGCATCCACGGCTGCGAAGTAGAGATTTCCCGCTGGGTCTGCAGCGGCTTTCTCCGTCACGATTCCAGTTCCCGGAACTGCAGTTCCCCATGCCTTGGGAACGGTACTGCCGCCGGTGCCGGTAACGTTTACGGAGCCCGTGCCTTGAACGGCTTCCACCCTAGGAGTCGTAACGGCAGCTGCTGCAGTAATGGTTAAAGCGGAAGCTCCCATCGAGCCTGCAGCAGGGGTGAGCTGAAAATTGGTGACGGTCCCCGCGGCTGTTGCAGTGGCACTTAAGTTCGGCATCGAACCCGCAACGGGCGTCAAATTGATGGTCGCCGGAGTAGTGCCCGTTGCCGTAGCATTAACGGCAATATTGGTCATCGCCCCTGCAGCCGGGGTGACTTGGAATCCGGTCGTTGTTCCTGCGGCAGTAGCGTTGACGGCAATATTGCCCATCGCTCCTGCGGCAGGCGTCAATTTGAATCCGGTGGTAGTTCCCGCGGCATTGGCCGTCACCGCAATGTCGCCCATCGCTCCTGCGGCGGGCGTCAACTTGAAGCCGGTGGTAGTTCCCGCGGCATTTGCCGTCACCGCAATGTCGCTCATCGCTCCTGCGGCAGGCGTCAATTGGAAGCCGGTGGTAGTTCCGACGTTGGCCGCATTCACTGTAGCCTTCGCCATCGATCCCACGTCACCTACGACTGTGGTCAATGGAGTGGAACCGGGGATGGAGCTACCGATGGTTAGGTTATCGAAGAACCCCGTTCTGTTTATCGCGACTTGAGTGGAAGCGGCATCGTCCGTAGTGGGAATAAAGAAGGACAAGGGATCCTTGGGATTCGAGGAAAAAATGCTGACACCGTTGAACTTGTGCCCCTTTAGGGAAAGCATCTCGGATTGCATTTCCTTGAACTCCTTGTTGTAGAGTTTCCGATCCCCTTGGTTGGCGACCAAGTCGTCGTGCATGGTTCTCAGTTCGGCCATCCGATCG
>CAJQSI010000002.1 GCA_905612515.1 uncultured Opitutales bacterium
GCGTCTTCAGGTTCGTTAAGTCGGCTAGGGGGGAGATGTCCGAGACGTCGTTTTCATAGAGCTCCAAGCTGGTTAAATTAGTCGCATGTTCGAGGCCACGAAGGTTGTTAATTTTGCTTTGGTTAACTGTAAGTTTTTCAAGCGAGGCAAGATGAGCGACGTTGAAACCACGCATAGAAATGCCCAGCTCCTCGCAGATGGCGCTGGTCAGCCGATAGTCATTGATAACGTTGTGGGCGAAGTCCTTTGGGCCGGGTATTATAATGCGTATGCCCATCCTACTAAATTTGCATAGGGTTGCTTTAGTTGAACTTGATGGCGCAGAATTTGGGCAGGGCCTTCTTGAGCATCTCTATCTGGTCTATGGTGATGCTGTCGCTTTCGTAACCCCATCTTAGGTGCAACTCCTTCAGATTGATCAGTCCTTCCAGTGGCGTGAGGTCGGTGATCCGGTTGCCGTTGAGGTTCAGCCCCTCCAGTCGGCTCAGTTCCGCCAGCGGCGAGACATCGGTGATGCGATTTCCGTCAAGCCACAGTTCAGTCAACTGGGTCAACCCCGCCAGCGGCGCGAGGTCGGTGATTTGGTTGCCGCTGAGGTTTAGCCCCTTCAGTTCGGTGAGCCCCGCTAGGGATGAGATGTCGGTGATTCGATTGTCGTTAAGCCACAGTTCGGTCAACTGGGTCGACTCCGCCAAGGGCGTGAGGTCGGTGATTCGGTTGGCGACGAGTGCTAGTTCCTTCAACTTGGTCAACCCCGCCAAGGGCGTGAGGTCGGTGATCTGGTTGCCGTTGAGCTCCAGCCTCTCCAGTCGGGTCAGTTCCGCCAGCGGTGCGAGGTCGGTGATTTGGTTTTGATCTAGGTACAGCCCCTTCAACTTGGTCAGTCCCGCCAGCGGCGCGAGGTCGGTGATCCGGGCCCAATGGAGCTCCAGCCACTCCAGTTCGGTGTACCCCGCCAGCGGCGTGAGGTCGGTGATCCGGTTGCCGCTGAGCTCCAGCCTCTTCAGCTCGGTCAATCCCGCCAAGGGCGTAAGGTCGGTGATTTGGTTGCCGCTGAGCTCCAGCCTCTTCAGCCGGGTCAACTCCGCCAAGGGCGTGAGGTCGGTGATTTGGTTGCCGCTGAGGTTCAGCCCCTTCAGTTCGGTGAGCCTCGCTAGGGATGAGAGGTCGGTGATCTGGTTTCCGTTGAGCCATAGCCAGTCCTGCTTGATCTTACCCGACAGTGTCCCGAGGACTGTGCTTTGGGTGTTGCCTAGGTTCAGCTCCGTAAGGTTGATTGCGTATTCTAGGCCGGAGAGGTCTTTAATTTTACTTCTGGGAACCTCAAGTCCTTTAAGCGTTTCAAGTTCACTGGGCGCGAGAGCGCTGATCGATTTGCCCAGTTGCGCGCCGATGGCCGTTGCCAGTTCAAGATCTTCAATCGCGTTATTGGATTTTATTCCTCTGGGGCGAACACTCACCAAGTAACTTCGCGCAGAGTCCGGGGAAGTCAAATTGCGATGTAGTTTTATCAACCCCTTAAGCAACCTGCCCCCTTCGTCACCCCGGTCAAGCACCGGCAGAACTCCGCGAAGAGTCCTGTTGTCGCAGGTCGGGTTACAAATTCTAAAGATCTAGGTAATATTCTGTTGGGCTCAACTTATAGAATCTCAAGTTGGATCTTCCATAATCATTGAAAGTGTCTAAATCAATTGGTTGATAAGTTTCCAAAGCACCTGCCTGCTCTAGCTTTCCTTTGATCCACATTCCAAAGACATGCAGTGTTCCTCGCCCCATTCCTTCAGATCTGATGTTTTTGTAATAGTCACCCTGTGTTTTCATAGGAATGATATAGCCATCATTTGTATAAGCCTGAAAATTACCTTTTGGGTAATGAACAGAAGCTCTTACTTGGTCATCTGCTATCAATTCAACTTCATACCATCCCCTCGGAGTAACAACACCAGTATTCCGGTTTACTCTACCCTTTCCAAAATAGGTGTTCAAACTCGACTTTTGCTTGTCTGCAATTCTCCGCAAATCAAAGTCAAAATAGGGAGTATTTTGCTGTATTACCTGAGTAATTGTTAACTGATGTCGCTGAAGTTGACTTAAATCAGCTCTGGGAGTTCTGCCACGCCGAGTTCGTGACCTTCCGTGAATAGGGATATTGGCTTTGTTAATTGATACCGCATTAGAAGGATCGAATAAGTAGTTGGTGAAAGTAATTAAATCTGTTTTTTGATTATTATCAGTAACCTCTATTGTACACTCTATATTAGATGAAAGACCACTTTGTGAAAAATTAGACGAGCCGAGATAAATATTTCGTGAGTTATTATGACTGAAATTGTAAATCTTTCCATGATACTTTTGGCTGTAACTCAGATATATGCCAGAATTCAGATTATTGCTACTAAGCGTGTTATGTAGATTGCTTAAATCTCTATGGCTTGAAGAGCTAAGCCCTTCAAAAAAAGCCATCCCAAGAAGAATCTTGCAATGACCATTTGGTAAATTGGACATTCTACGAAATGCTGCTTCGTAATTTAAAATAGTACTCTTACCCACATAACCTGTAGCAATGTCGGCACATTGAGCATTTCTAAGCTCAAAATCTAACTTACGCTCAAACTTTCCTCCAAATTGAGTTGTGTTGGTGAACATGTTTTATTTTTCAGTAGGAATGCTTTAATTTTTTTTGCGAAAGGTCTTATTCCGACGGGTGGTACTGAGTTGCCAATTTGTTTTCTGACTTGGGTTATGGTCCCTTTGAACTCAAAGTCGTCTGGATAGCCGAAAAGCCTAGCTCTTTCCCTATTAGTCAAAGACCTCGGTTCTTCAAAATGATACCCCCAAGTTCCTCCGCCACCACCGGCAATGATTGTTGTTGATGGTTTGTCGGGATGAAGTCTTCTGTACACATGACTTATCATACCCTTGACATAAAAGGGCGACGATTTGGGGATGCTTGTGAAATTTCCACCGGGAGGAATCAGTTTAAGCATCTCTATGGTTTTTGGCTGAAGATTTTGTCTTTCGTTGTTGTGGGGCACTTTTTCCGCATCCTTAAGTGCTTCTTTTGAAGAAACATAATTTTCTGGATCGTGAGTAGGTTTTGGAATCCGGAAATCGGATTCAATATCTTTCCTTGTTCCGATGATTAAAACTCTTTGCCTAAGCTGAGCTGTACCGTAATTTGCAAAATTCACCAAGTAGGGTTCAACATCGTATCCACATTTACCAGTCCCTTCAAAATCGTTAATAATTTGCTTTATTGCGTTGCCTCCGTTGGCTGAAAGAAGCCCTTTGACATTTTCTGCTATGAACATTGAAGGGTTCTTCAGGTTAACAACTTCCACAAGGTAACGATAAAGGTTACCTCTATCAGTGTTAATGCCTCCTCGTTTCCATATCATCGAAAAATCCTGACACGGGAACCCCCCAAGAACTAGATCGCAATCAGGAATGGTTGTTAAGTCTATGTCTGCAATAGATCCCTCTTTGATATGGTGGCCGAAATAATTCCGGTATGTCTTACATGCATGCTCATCTATGTCGTTGGCCCAAACGACCTTAAACTTTTCCTTGTAAAATCCAAGGTCCATTCCCCCACATCCACTGTATAATGATACTACTTTCAAATCCGCCATGCCGTTAAGGAAGAAAGAGAAGCTAGGTTCGTCAACAAAGTAATAAGAGAATATATTTCTAATGAAAAAATCGATTTTAGCGTGAACTTTTTATCAATAATAGCCAATGACTCCAATTATTGATCCCCAGCGCTACTTGGGAAATAATTTCCTGCTCTCATTCTGAAACCGCTTATAGCCGTAGCCTCTCCAGAGGCAGACCTTAGCGAAGACAGACCTAGCTAGGTATTCCTGCTTAGTAGTGTCCTGCCAGAGTCCGCCTTTATGCCATCCCAGCTCTTTGCTTCTTAGTTCTTCAGCCTCGTTGGATTTTGCCCAAGTAATTTCGTAATGCTTCTCTGCGAACTCTCTGTTACCTAAAATTACCGGTGAACCTTGACCTGCGGCAAAGCTTGATTCCATTAGGTAGTTTCCCTCCTCTTCAAAGATGCAAATTGCATTCTCAGGTTCCACCCTTGAGAACATAATGGTGCGAGTTACTCCATTCTTAAAGACAAGCCTAAATGCAGGCAGATTGTTACCGTACAAGTCTCTCCTGTTTTTCTTCTGACCATAGCCCATGTTTCTGACCCTAAAGAGGTCTTTCTTGGGAAGTCCCAGAGGGTAGATGTCAATGTGGTCTAGGACTCTCTTCAGCTCCAAGTTTATTTGCTCCCTAACCGCCTCTTCCTCTAGCCGCTCTCCAAGTTTTAAGAGCTTCTTCTTGTCGAATTTGGTCATGGCCTCGCTGGTAATTTCACTGAGGGAGTCCTTGAGCTTATTTAACTCCTCCAAGGCTGCTTCTAGCTTCGGCTTAGTGCGGTCTATAGTCCCCTCGTAGATGCCTGGGTCTTGTCCCTTGGCCAGCCTCTTGTCTAGTAGCTCCTCTGCTGATTTTATGGCAGTCTCATACTCAGCTACCTCTCCCTCAATGTCTCGTAATTGTTCTCGTAAGAGCTTGGCCTTTGATCCTGTCTCTGGTCGGAGAATACGAGTAAGGTCTACTTCTCTTATAAATCGGAAGAGCTGGGTTTCTATCTCGTTCTCTCTGATGCGGGAATAAGTGCAGTGACCCTTGGCCATGTTGGAAGCTTGGCATTTGCGAAAATGTATTGGTTCTCTCTCCGCACCCGTGCCTATGTATGTCATGCCTCTGGTGGCTAAGACCAGCTGCCCATCTACATTGGAGCAATAGCCGCAACGGCAGACTCCATTTAGTATGCTGGGGGCATGGGTTTCCTTGCCGGTCTGCTTGCGACTACTTACCTGCTTCTGGACATTGTAGAACTGCTCGTTGGAGATTATGGCAGGGTAGTAGTCCTCCTTTTTTTCCTCCCGTTTCACATTGTAGCCGTCCTTACCCTTCTTCTTGAACCAGAGCACTCCTATTACAGAGTCATTCCTGTAGACTTTCTTTATGTCCGTAGCTCTCCACAGGCGGTAGACTTGCCCTTTTTCCTTTTCTGGAGCGGACTGCTTCACCTTCTTGAAATACCAAGCATTATTTCTCTTACCTTTTTCGTTCAGCTCAATAGCTACCTTCCTGCCGCTTATGCCTTCCTCCAGCTTGCGAAAAATAAACTTCAACTTCTTCACCTCCTCCTTGTCCTGAATGAAGGTGTGGGTTTCCTTGTCATAGCCGGAGAACCATTTTGGCAGGTTCCCACCTCCTGTAAGAAACTTTCTTTCTCCGCTTAGAACTTCTTCCCTGTATTGCTTATGGTAGGCATAGGCTCTTCTGCTTTTCCTTTCGCTCTCCATAAAGGACACTTCAAGAGCATTTATGAGCTTGTTAGCTTCGGAACTCTCAAATCTTGCCCCATGAGTTCCGCTGCCTACCACCACTCCTGTAGATAGCTCATGGATGATAATGCCTTTCCTCATGAGGTTGAGGAAGGAGGTTAAAGCTTCCTCCATTTCCCTGCGGTCTATTCTGTCCAGACAGGCCACAAACATATGCAGCGGAGTCTCCCATTCTCCAGAGTCCACTTTATTTGTTATGGACAGCATTTCCTCACTTTCCCGAATGTCCTTGGAGAAGGCAGACCCTACTAGTCTGTACTTAGTTTTCTCCAAGGCATACCTCTTCCTTGTCATGTTGGTATGCCCCCCATCCGCATAGGCCTCTGCATCCTTCCTTGTTCTTGTAAATTTTGCAGAAGTGTCCTGTTGCCCACTGGAGACTCTTTGAAAGAGGACAGCTCTTTCTAGTTTGCTCTCCTCCTGTTTTGCCCTAATTTTTGCCGCCATGCCTAAGTTAATAATCTTCTTCACTGGTATTCTTCT
>CAJQSI010000003.1 GCA_905612515.1 uncultured Opitutales bacterium
GCTCTGAAAATCAAACCGCAAACAAGACTCCAAGTCGATTTGTAAGCATATATCACCCGGATGGAGTAGGCGTTCCCCTCAAGGAGGATCCGGCTTGGAAGGATTGGAGCTGGTTTCCCCATGGCGGGGAAAAGGATTTTGAATTTACCAAAGTGCTCGATGTCCTCGAACCTCTTCGAAGCGACGTCACGGTTTACGCAGGTCTCTCCCATCCTGCAGTAAGGCGGGTTCACGGCCATTCCAATGCCGACCAGTATCTTACGGGTGCGGACACCCAGGGACATGGTCCTTACAAGAATTCAATTTCTTTGGATCAGGTCTACGCAGAATACATCGGTGAATTTACCCGGCATTCCTCCTTGGTCATGTCCACAAATGGTGGCATAGGCGGTCCTCGCGGCGCTCAAACTCAGTCCTTTAACCGGGAGGGTCGGCCCATTCCGGCGATGAATAATCCTAAGCAAATTTTCGACATGCTTTTTGTCGCCGGCAATCGAGATGCTGCCGCGAGATTGGCTAGAACCAAAAGTGCCTTGGATTTACTGATCGATGACACCCGTTCCTTGGGAAGGACTCTTTCCAAGCATGATCAAGGCACCCTCCAACAGTATCTTGATTCGGTTAGGGATACCGAGGTGAAACTTACCAAGGCCCAGCAATGGCTGGATGCCCCCTTTCCTCAAGTTGATTCTTCAAGTCTGCACCTCGAAGCTGGTCCGAAGGAGGCCAAGCAATATTTTCAGACTATGTATGATTTGATCTATCTTGCTTTCCTGAGCGACTCTACCCGTGTGGCGACTTTTCAGTTGGGGAGAGAGAACGGCGGAGGTCCGCACGATTTGCTTTCCAAGGCCGTGGATTTGGGTGCCGCTCATGGCCTGACTCATTCCGTCAAAAAGCAAGACGGCTGGCAAAACCTCGGAACCTACAACCGGTATCAGGCGGAGGAATTTGGGCGCTTCGTTTCAAAACTCAAGAATACGAGCGAGCCAAGCGGCGAAGGCAACATGTTGGACAATACCTTTGCCATGCATGGTTCCGCATCCAGTAGTTTTCACCTCTCCCGAAATTATCCAATTATTTCAGCAGGAGGAAAAAACCTCGGGTTTGCCAATGGTCGTT
Organism: uncultured Opitutales bacterium; assembly: GCA_905612515.1. Taxonomy (GTDB): domain Bacteria; phylum Verrucomicrobiota; class Verrucomicrobiia; order Opitutales; family Seribacteraceae. Next base: position 1,123 of record CAJQSI010000003.1, read on the forward strand.
ATCTCAATTTCGTCGGTCTCCGTGAGGATGGTAGCCTGCCTGGCGCCGGAGTCACAAGTGATGCCGGGTGGACAAGTAAAGTGGTTGAAGAAGAACCTCCGCTTGGAAAGCTTTTCGTGAGCATCCTGCAGAGGCTCGGGGTCGAGACCGATTCATTTGCCGGATATTCCGGGACCTTGGAACGGGTTTGAAAAGCCCGGGCGGTGAAGTCTCTCATCGTAGCATTTCCTATGTCCTTACCGAAGACTTTCACTAGGTTATTTACCGACCGCATTTTCCTCGTTGGAGAAATTGGATAATTTCGATATACTTGTTTTTTCGATTTTTCACTTCACTCTGTAGCAATTTCTATAACAAATGCACGCCAATTACATCCCGCCCAAGCGGAAGACCAAGGTCGTCTTCGTGCAACTCGGTTCCCCCGAGGCACCGACCCCCAAGGCCCTGCGGAAGTACCTGCGCAACTTTCTTGGCGATCCGCGGGTGATCGACATTCCCGCGTGGAAGTGGAAGATCATTCTCAACTGCTTCGTCCTTCCTTTCAGACCCGCTAAGTCGGCCAAGCTCTACGAGAGAATTTGGGACGGAAAGAGTTTTCCTCTCATTACCAACACCGAGAATTTCACCAAGAGTGTTCGTGAGGAACTCAAGAAGATCGATCCCGAGGGCTACGTCGAGGTCAACCATGCCTTTCTGCTTTCCCCCCCTTACGTCAATGAAGTGTACGATAGCTGGGAAGAGGATTTGAAGAACAACGTCGGGGCCACGAAGTTGATGGTCATCCCAATGTTTCCCCAATATTCCGAGAGCACCATCGCCTCAGGGGTGGACGCTCTCGCCAAGGAACTTTCCAAGCGGGTAAAAATTCCCACCTTCGAAGTCATCACGAATTTTCACAGGACTCATGCTTTCATCGACAATTCGGTTACCCAATTGGATGCCAAGGTCGAAGAACTGAAGAAAGAAGGCATTGAGATCGACAAGTTGGTCATTTCCTTTCACGGGATGCAGAAAAGACGCGTCGTTTTCAAAGGGGACGATTACTACCGTCACTGCTACGAGACCTTCCGCCTGATCATCGACCGTCTCAAGCACCTCAAGCCCGAGCAGGCGGTGATGACTTTCCAAAGCCGTTTCGGCCGTGAGGAATGGATAACACCCTATACGGAGGAAGTGGTCGAGAACCTGATCAAGGAAGGAAACAGGGAACTCATTATTTATTCACCTAGCTTCGTGGCTGACTGTCTCGAGACGACGGACGAACTGGGTCACGAGTTGGCTGTAGACGCCAAGGAGTGGGGTGGGAACGTCTATCCCGTCGAGTGCCTCAATACCAACGAGCAGTGGTGCAAGGATTTTGCCAAATACGTCATGACCCAAGCCGAGGGCTCGGCTCAGGACAAGGAAGACATCGAGTACCAGTTGCAGGCCGAGGACTACGATCATATGCCCGAACTGGCTATGAATCAGTCCTGAGACTCAGAGGTCGCGTTTCCCACAGCATCGCACCATGACTTCTCGATTTCACCATCTCGCGAGTTTCATCCTGCTTGTTGTGTTCTATGCCCTAACAGCCAACTTGAACGTTCCACCCGTTTGATCAAGATGCATGAGCAACGCGGAACCGCTGACAAAAACTAAAAACAACCAAAATTAAAAAACCATGAGAACATTCGCCCTTGGATTGAAATTTTTATCGATAGTGCTTCTTGCCTTGGCAGGATTTCTTCACGCGGGTAAAAAGCCCGAGGAACAGAATGGATACGCCAAGGGGAAGGACGTCGGGTTGAAAGCTCCCAAAGGAGCCGAAGTTTTTTTCGACGGCACGATGGATTCGGTCCGGAAAAATTGGGAAATGTGGCCCAAGAAGGATATGGAGATTACCTGGAAGATCATGGATAATCCGAATGGCAAGGGAAAGACCCTGATGACGGATGGGGGAAAGCGATGGGGCACGCACGACCTGGTGACCAAGAAAAAATATTCCGATTACGAGGGGCACGTCGATTTTATCATGATGGGATCTCGCGGGGATGGAAAACCGGACGGGTACGCCAACAGTGGAGTCTACATGCAGAACCGCTATGAAATTCAAATTGAGTCGCCCAAGGGAACAAACGTCCAGGACCCGTATAATTGGAAAATCGGGGGACATGGGATCGCGGCCTTCTGTATGGATCGTGTGCCTGACCGCAACGCCTGGAGACCCAATGGGCAGTGGCATGCTTTTCACTTCATAATCAAGGATGCGAAATGGGACGGGGACAAAAAAGTCGAGAATGCCCGGGCCACGGTTTGGTGGAACGGAATCAAGGTCCATGACAACGCGGAGATCAAACACGCCAACGGTGGGATCAAGGTTACTTCCTCACCCGGTGGCCTCAAACTTCAGGAGCATGGCCAGGACGTGCGCTTCAGGAACGTTTGGATCGTAGATCAATCCAACTAGTATTCTAAGGTAGCTATTTCCCCGTAAACCCACTGCCGCTCCGGCTGAGTACTTTTGCACGTACCCATGAAACCCCAATGACCGGGATTCCCTTTCTAAACTGAAAAAAGCAGAGATGTCTTTGTCCAAGTTCCAAGAGACTTTGAGCCGAGTGAAGGAAAACCGAAATTCGAAGAGATGGTTGTAGAGCAGGCGAGTATAAATTGTTAATTAGGTTTTAAACTGAATACTGAAATCGACTGGCATTAGTGAATGCCAGTCGATAGTTTGCAAATCAATGGATGACGATGAAGTTGATCGATTTATTAAGTCCACCACCCAAGCCTCCAGTACTTGTAATCAAGAGGCTGTGCAAACTTTGTGGAGCGGATACGGTAGTATAAACCGTATTGAATTGGTGGGTGCCCAATTTCCAAGTGTCATCATCAAATATGTACAACCAGGCAAGGGAGAGCATCCCCGCGGGTGGAATACTGATTTGTCTCATGAAAGGAAGCTTAAGTCGTATCAAGTCGAAACCCAGTGGTACGACCGGCAAAGAAATAGACCATCCCCAATCCTTGCGCGAATACCAAAATGCATCGGTTCGAAGAGTGAAGGGGATGAAACCTTACTAGTATTGGAGGACCTCGATGCGTCCGGGTTTGCCGGTCGGAGAAGTTCAGTCAACCGGATCGAATGGCAGTCTTGCGTCCGATGGTTGGCCGCTTTTCATGCTGAGCATTTGGGGGTGGCAAGCGAAGGACTTTGGGAGAGCGGAACCTATTGGCACCTTGAGACGAGGCCCGACGAACTTGAAAAATTGGATGACCTGCCCTTGAAGAAGGCGGCTTCGGCGATCGATGCCAGGCTCAAGGCATCGGCCTTTCAAACCTTGGTTCATGGAGATGCCAAGCTGGCCAACTTTTGTTTCAGTGCCGACGGGTCGCAAGTTGCGGCGGTTGACTTTCAATACGTTGGAGGCGGTTGCGGAATGAAGGATTTGGCTTACTTCGTCGGGAGTTGTTTCAGGGATGAGGAAGCCGAGAGGCGGGAGAGCGAAGTTTTGGATTTTTACTTCAAGGAAATGCATGCCTATGTTAAGGAAGCGGATCGGCAAGTTTGCCCGGACGAACTGGAGACCGACTGGCGACCCCTGTATCGGGTGGCGTGGGCGGATTTTCACCGCTTCATGAAAGGCTGGAGCCCCGGGCACTGGAAGCTCAGCGACTACAGTGAACGGGTAACCATGGAAATGATCGAACGTTTGCAGGAGGAAAAGGTCTGATGGATCTGGGAGAATTAACCAAACTGGCGGTTAAAGCTGCGGTCGAGGCCGGTGAGCTCATTCGTTCTTATCAGGACAGAGAGGTGGAAGTTCTGCATAAGGAAGGTGGGGACACCTATGCCTCCCAGGTGGTAACCGAGGTCGACCGCAAGGCCCAGGATGCCATCCTGCGGGTTCTCCAGCCTTGCTGTGAGGCACTCGATCTCGCGGTCCTCACCGAGGAGAGTGAAGATGACCGTAGCCGCTTTGAAAAAGATTATTTCTGGTGTATCGATCCGATGGACGGCACCTTGCCCTTTATCCGAAGGGAACCCGGTTATTCAGTTTCCATCGGTTTGGTGGCGCATGATGGTTCGCCTCAGATCGGTGTGGTTTACGATCCGGTCCACGACGTTCTTTGGCAGGCGACGAAAGGGCAGGGCGTTCGCCGAAACGGCGAGCCTTGGACTTTGGATTCAACGGGCAACGAACTGACCTTTACTTACGATCGGAGTTTCACGGATCGTCCGGAGCGCGAGTTTGTTTTGCGGGAACTGGAGGGCTACGCCCAATCACTTGGCTTGAAGGGACTGGTGGCCACTCAGTTCGGCGGGGCGGTAATCAATGCCTGCCATGCATTGGAGGCAGCACCGGGTTGTCATTTCAAGTTTGCCAAACCGCAGGAGGGTGGGGGGAGTCTCTGGGATTATGCCGCTACGGCTTGCTTGTACGAGGAAGCCGGTGCCGTGGTGAGTGACGTTCACGGCGAACCGCTCGAACTCAACCGGCCCGACTCCACCTTCATGAATCACCGAGGTGCCGTCTATGCGACTGATGTGTATCTTGCTCAACGAATCCGACAGATTTTAGCCCCGGCCGAATAGTTTACAAGCAGAGCAAAAGTAGGTTTTCTTTGTTCTTATCCCTTGCCAGCAACGGCCTGAGATTGAAGGATGAAGCGATACCTAATATGAAAAAAATCACCCCTTTTGTTTGCTGCTTTAGCTTCCTGTTCGCGTCCCTTGCCCTCGGTGCCAAGCGGCCCAATATCCTCTACCTCTATGTCGACGATATGGGGTGGGGGGCGATTGGTCCAAACGGTCAAGCGGATCGAAAGGCCCAAGGCAAGCCCTACGTGCTGACTCCTAACCTTGACCGTCTGGCGGTCGCGGGAGTGAATTTCCGCAGGGGTTATGGTTGCACGGTCTGCTCGCCGGCCCGCTCCTCCCAGCAGACCGGCTTTCACCAAGGCTACACCTTTGCCGACCGCAACGACCCGAACAATGCGAAGAAGGCGATCCGGACAGAGGACCTGACGATGGGAGACGTTCTGGCAAAGGCCGGATACGCGACTGGTTACTGGGGCAAATGGGGCTACGGTGGTTCCTCGTCCAGGAAGAGCCCTACGCTCGACAATATCCAGACTTTGCCGACTTCTCACGGTTACCAATTCGTGGTGGCCGAATTGCATCACGTGAGGGCCCATACCTTCTTTCAACCGACCCTCTGGAACGCGCCGGCCAAACCCGGGACGAAGGGCGGACTCGAGCTCAATCCCAACAGTATGGCGAAGTATACGAACAACAAGGCATACCCAAATTATCCGGCTTTGCAGAATCATCCGGATTATCCCAAAGTCGCCTACTGCGATGACGTCTATGCCTTCGCCGCTTTGGATTTCGTACGCAGGCAAGCGGTCCGTTACAACAAGAGCAGGGAGCCTTTCTTCGGCTTGTTCGCAGCCCAGATCCCCCATGCTCCTTTCAAGGAAGTGCAGAAACTTCCCAACTGGGACCAGGCGTACAAGGACAAGCCGTACTTTCAAAAACTGGCCGCCCAGTCCCAGCAGTGGTGCGCTATGGTCACCCGGATCGACGCGCACTTCGGTAATTTACTCGATGCCCTGGACGATCCGAATGGAGACGGGGACAAATCCGATTCGGTTGCCCAAGACACTCTAGTGGTTTTTCAATCGGACAACGGCGGTCCAAGGGGAAGCAACCGCGAGGAACTGGATGCCAATGGCGGCTTGTTGGGTTCCAAGGGAAGCATTTTCGAGGGAGGGATTCGCGTACCTACCATCATGCGCTGGCCGGCCAAGATTACTGCCCGCTCACAACTGAAGACCGGAACGAATACCGACTTGGTCATTGATTGCTCCGATCTGCTTCCCACTTTTTGCGAATTGGCAGGAGCACCTGTTCCCCTAGGCTTGAGTGGCGTTTCCATAGCCCCCACCTTGACGGGAGAGGGGGAGCAACGGCTTCGCGATTTCCTGATTCACGAGGCGGGTGGCCAGGCCTCCATCATACGGGGACGCTACAAGCTGATCCGTTCGCGTGGAAATGCAAAGGCTCCAAAACCAGGCACCAAGAACAAGAAGCGGACCAAGAAATCCGGAGTCGGCAAGGACGTCGGAAAAGTTCAGCTCTACGACCTGAAGACCGACCCGGCCGAGAAAAACAATATAGCCTCTAAGCGCCCGCAAGCGGTAAAGGAGCTCAATGCGTTACTCACAGGTGAGCGCGTTGATGAGGCGGCGGGCTTTGCCAACACCTATCATTCCTGGCAGGGAACCAAGGATGCCTCACTCGCACACCCGTCCAGTTGGAGCGATTACATTTACCTCAACGCCGGTATCACCTATACGCAGGAGAGTGGCTCCCCGAAAGCCCACTGGTGTGCGGAAGTTTCCCAAGGTTCGGCCGTGGCGGACAAGGACTCGGAATTTCTAGGACTTGCTCTCAACGGCAGCCTCACGGTGAAGCCCAGAGTGGAGGTCAGTGCTCGCAATGAACTCCGGGTCGGCAACAAGGGTCGCTTGATTCTCCAAGGCGGTTCGGTGAGCTCTTTGCGCTGGCTGGATATCCAAGCCGGAGGCACCTTGATCGGGCACGGGACCGTGAACGCCGCCCTTTACTCAAAGGGCACCTTGTCTCTGAGCTTGGGCAAGCCCTTGGTTGTGGATGGCCCCGCCCAGCTCTCCGGTAAACTGAGCTTGGCTGAGGTGGGCAAGGCAAAGAGTGGGGAAAGTCTCACCGTCCTGAAGGCAGAATCAATCTCCGGGCGTTTTGACAATGACAAGATTTCCCATGCGGGACAAAGCTACTCCATCGCCTACACTGCTACCTCCGTCACTCTGACAGCCAAGTAATCATTCCTCGAAAGCAAACGACCCAAATCGCTAACTAATTACAGCTATGAATTTTCCTGCCTCATCCATGTCGCTGTTGTTCATCTTGGGTCTCTTCATGAACGCTGTATTGGCCGAGACCTCGACCAAGCTTGAGTTCAAAACTTACTCGGGTTATTTCGTCTCCAATAAATTCGAGCCCGATGCTTCTGCTTCCTTCGTTGTCCTGGACAACCGAAAGCAGTTCGACCAAGTCTTTGGCGTCGCTTTCGTTATCGGGGACCAGTCGCCACGCCTCGCCCCCGATGCCTTCAAGACCCAGCTGGTTTTAGCCGCCATCAGGCGGGGCAAGGCCTTTTGTACCTACCAAGTCTCCTCTGTGACCGAAAAGGGCGGGGTGGTGCAATTGCATTATCAAACGACGAGCAAGAAAAGCGACTCGGCTACTTTCGCTTGCCCGTTGATCCTCTCGATCCCAAAGGGGAAACGTCAGGCCGTCGAGTTTCACGAAAACGACAAGCTGGTCAAGCGCTTGGCGATCGTCGGGAAATAACCTAAAAGGGCACGGTTTCCTTTCTCTGTCTGGTTTAGCCAACCTATCTCGGGTCCGAACCGAGCCACGGGGCATTGCGCTCAAATCCTACAAAATTATAGTTTATCGTTTGAAAAAAGAACTTTTACGTCAACAATCCCCAAAGAACTCAAATACAACCCACCTCCAGATAAATCACATGAAACCAACGACCCTTCTCTTGGCCTGTGCGCTGACCATTCTCCTTCTTGCCATTGGCACGCTACAAGCAGCTAAGCCCAACTTCATTGTCATCTTCGCCGATGACCAAGGCTATGGAGACCTGAGTTGTTTTGGCTCCAAGACCATCGATACCCCGAACATCGACCGCATTGCTAAGGAAGGCCGCAAGTTCACTAGTTTCATGGTGGCCTCCCCAGTCTGCACACCGTCCCGGGCCGCCTTGCTCACGGGGTGCTATCCTAAGCGCGTCGGTATGCACCAGCATGTCTTGTTCCCCTCTTCCTCCAAGGGACTCAACCCCAAGGAACACACCATTGCGGATCACTTGAAGGGGCAAGGCTATGCCACCGCTTGTTTCGGCAAGTGGCATCTCGGCCACCACAAGGAAGTGCTGCCGACCTCCAACGGCTTCGATACTTACTTCGGCATTCCGTATTCCAACGATATGAACCATCCCGACAACAAGGGAAAGCCGAAGGGTGGATGGGCAGGCATGGATATCCTGTGGGACGACCCCAAGTCGACCCTTACCAAGTGGAAGACCCCCTTGTTCGAGGACGAGAAGATCATCGAGATGCCGGTGGACCAGCGCACCATCACGCGGCGATGCACCCAGAAGTCGATCGACTTCATAAAGGCCAACAAAGACAAACCGTTCTTCGTCTACGTACCGCATTCAATGCCGCACATTCCACTCTATGTTCCTGACGAAATCCGCGACCCTGATTCCAAGAACGCCTATATCAATACCATCGAGCACATTGATTCCGAGGTCGGCCGCCTGCTCAAGACGCTGGACGACCTCAAGTTGGCCGACAACACCTATGTTATCTACACTACGGACAATGGCCCCTGGTTGCAGTTCCGTCACCATGGAGGTTCCGCAGGACCCCTTCGCGAGGGCAAGGGAACTACCTTCGAAGGCGGTCAGCGCGTCCCCTGCGTGATGCGTGGTCCGGGAATTCCAGCAGGTACGGTATGCCACGAACTCACCGGTACCATCGACGTTCTGCCGACCATTGCGGCCCTCACCGGCAAACCGCTTCCGGCCAAGAACAAGATCGACGGACTGGATGCTTCCAGGCTCTGGAAGGGAACCGCGAAGAAATCCCCCCGCAAGGAGTTTCTGCATTATACTTCACGTGGCGACCTCGAGGGAATTCGCAGCGGCAATTGGAAGTTGCTCGTCAAAAAACCGCGCCGCAACAACGCGGGCAAGGCCCAGTTCCACCTTTTCGATCTCGCTAAGGACATGGGGGAGAAGAACAACCTTGCCGAGACCAAGCCCGCAGCGGTAAAGGAACTTCAAGCCCGCATGAAGGAACTCGATTCCGAAATCACGAAAAACGCCCGCTCTCCCTGGTTCAAGAAGTAGGCTGGTTGCACCAACGCATTTTATGAAGACTCGAATTGCCTACCTCATCGTTCTTCTTGCCCTGACCGCGTCCTTGGGAGCCAAGGATTTGCCCAAGGCGCTCCTCATCGGGGATTCTATTTCGCTTGGATATACACCACACGTCGTGGCCGCCTTAAAGGGCAAAGTCGAGGTCAAGCATCATAGGGGAAACGCCCAGCACACCGGGACGGGGTTGAAGATGCTGGACCGTTGGGTCGGTGAAACCGAATGGGACGTCATCCATTTCAACTGGGGGTTGTGGGACCTTTGTTACCGCCATCCGAAGTCCAAGGAACAGGGGCGCCGGGACAAGGAGCGCGGAACTCTCACCACCTCGCTGGAGCAATACGAAAAGAACTTGGACCATTTGGCGGCCCACTTGAAGAAGACCAAGGCCAAGCTCATCTGGGCCCACACCACCACGGTGCCAAAAAGCGAGGCGGGTCGCAAGGTGGGCGACGACGACAAGTACAACGAAGCCGCCGCCCGCGTGATGAAAAAGCACGGCATCGAGATCAACGATTTGAACGCCTTGACCGATTCCTTTCCCGCCGAGCTCTTCATTAGGCCCGGCGACGTTCATTTCAAGACCGAAGGCTCGAAGAAGCTCGGCCAAGCCGTGGCCGTGAAAATAATGGAAGCCCTCGGCCGTTAGGATTGGGTTGCAGCATCTTGGCCCCTCCCCACACAATAGGGATTTGAAGAAAACCAGTATCTCACTTCACTCCGAGGTTTTACCCATGAAACGACATATCCTTTTCCCTTTTTTATCCCAAGTTCTCTTGCTCGTTTTTGGTAGCGTTCTTCACGCGGAAAAACCCATTTCCGATGGCCGTTTTCTCTACATGAGCACCCCTGATGGAGCCCAGCGGGCCGGATCCTCTGATCCTGGCATCCTTGTCTTCTCCATCGACGATGGGCACAAGTTCGTTCGCCGAATCGATATCCCCGTATTCAGCGAGGGCATGCGCGGTTTTACCGGATGCACTGGCACGGGTTGCCTCTATTTCTCGACTACAGGTGGCACCTTGGGTTGCTTCGATCCCGCCTCCGAGAAGGTCAAGTGGCAGTCCAAATTCAAGCAAGGCTGCGACCGTTCTTGCATCACCCCGGACGGCAAACGCATCTATGCCCCGACTGGTTGGTGGTGGCGCTCCGAAAAAGACGGATTCATCGTAGTCGATGCCGCCAACGGCAAGAAGATCGATCAGATCGCGGTCAACAAGAGGGCTCACAACAGCATAGCCAGTCTCGATGGCAAATACGTTTATCTGGGAACCGAGATCACCCTGACCCAATTCCGGGCCAGCGACGGCAAGATACTCCAGACGATTTCACCAGTTGGGGAGTCCGGCGTTTTCCCTTTCACCGTCAACAGCGCCAATACCCGGGCTTACGTTTGCCTTGGGGAACATGCTGGGTTCGACGTCGTGAATCTGGAGACAGGCAAGGTCATCGACCGTGTCTTCGCGACTGATCCCAAATCAGGCAAGAAGGTCAAGCACCGTACCCATGGGGCGGGTATGAATCCGGATGAAACCGAGCTTTGGATCAGCGATCAAAGGGGTAAGAAACTCTTCATCTTCGACCTCACCAAATCGCCTCCTGCTCCCAAGGGGCACGTCGACCTCAGCACGGGAGGACATGGTTGGGTCACCTTCAGCCTAGACGGGGCCTATGCCTACTGCCACACCCCCGACGTTTTCGACGCCAAGACCAAGAAAAGGATCGCCTCACTGACGGGTCCCGATGGCAAGCCCTTCGCGAGCTCCAAGTTCATCGAGGTGCAGTTCACTGACGGCAAGGTCTCCAAGATCAGCAACGAGTTCGGCCTCGGCCGCGTGAACGAAAAGTAGTTCTTCCCTTAAGGGGGGAATTTCACCGATTGGGTTTCAATCGAGTTGCCAAGCGAACCCAAAGCAGTAACGAATGTATGCAATGAAAATTTCCAGAAGGCACTTTCTGAGGACCAAGGGAGCTGTGCTTTCCTTGCCTTTCATGCATTCGGTTCCGGGGGCCTTGGCCAAGAGCTCGGTAACGGCCAAGCCGGCCAAGAAGTTCGTCATGATGTATCTCCCCAACGGGATCTTGCGCCGCTACTTTTTCCCGGGTGAGGAAGAAGCGGTCTTGCCCGGGTTCGTCGGCGGGTTCAACGCCGACAAGACCAAGAACCAAAAAAGGACCCAGAACGACCCGGGTAACTATCCGTTGAAGCTCACCACCTCTATGCAGCCCTTGGCGGAGCATGCCAAGGACATCACCATGGTCACGGGTCTGGACCGCACCTACAAGAACGGCCAAGACGTCCACGCTCAAGCGGCCTCCTGTTTCTTGACCAGCATGTCACCCGAACAGGCTGCGGAGAAAGGCGAGAGGTATCCCAACGGTCGGAGTTTGGACCAGATCATTGGCGACAAAGTGGGGCATGCCACCCCCTTTAACACTTTGGAAATAAGTTGCAACGGCTTCACCGCCGGTAAGGAGTCTATCTATTTCAATAATATTTCTTGGTACGGGCCGGACAAGATAGCGCCTTCGATCAAGGATCCGAGGAAACTCTACGACCGTTTGTTCATGGCCGATGGTTACCGGACTCACGTAAAGGAAGTCACCGACCTTGTGCTGGCCGATGCAAAGTTCTTGTCCAGCAGACTGGCCACCGATGACCGGGAAACGCTCGATGAATTCATGACCATGATTCGCGACGTCGAGGTGCGTATAGCCAAACTGCAAGAAATGCTCGAGGGGGCAGATGTCAAGGAGCCCACCGACGAGATTCTTCCACGAGGCACCTACATCAAGTTGCAGACCGACTTGATGCTTCTCGCCCTCCAAATGGGGCTTACCAACGTATGCACCATGATGATCGGACCCGAGCGCTGGGAAGCGTCCATGCGATACGAGGACCTCTTCCCCAAGCCGGTCAATCACCACCAGATGACCCACAACCAAAAGAAGGGCGACATGCACAAGGAGTTGCTCAAGATCGACGTTTTCCACATGCAGCAGTACGCTTACCTTTTGTCTCGCATGAAAACGATCAAGGAGTCGGATGGAAGTTCCCTTCTGGATAACTCGATCGTATCCTGTGGCGCGGGTATCGGGGACGGGGCCACTCACCAGTATTTCGATTTACCGATGATCCTTGCGGGTAAAGCCCAAGGTCAGATCAAGCAGGGTCGCTTCATCAAGTGCAAGAGCGGCACCCTGAACTCCAATTTGTGGCTTACGATGGCCCAGCTCATGGGATTGGACTTGAAAAGCTACGCCGACAGCACGGGCGTAATTTCCGATCTCTGGACCTGAGTCCATGTCCATTAAACCGTTCATCCGGGCAATCTGCTTGCTGCTGGGGTTTACCGCCATCGGTGGGAATGGCCAAGCAGCCGAGGACTTCGACCAGTACCTGAAGCCCTTTTGGGCCGCCCATTGCACGAAGTGCCATGGCGAAGAAAAGGTGAAGGGCAAGGTCAACCTCAAGGAGATCGGATCGGCCAAGGACTTTTTGGCCAAACCCGGCCTGATCAAGGAAATGATCGAGGCCATCGATGCCCGCGACATGCCGCCGGAAGATGAACCGGAACTGGAAGCCAAGGATCGCGAGAAACTTTTGGTCATTTTGAAGGGCATGTTGGGCCGAGCAAGTGCCGGCGAGGTAGTGGAGCGAGGTCGGGTCCGTCGTTTGAACCGCTTCCAGTACAACAATTCGATTCGTGACCTTTTCCAGTTGAACCGCGACGTATTCGCCTTGCCCGAGAAGTTGATGACCCGGCACGGTCACAATTATCTTCATGCCAAGACAGACAAGATGCCTGACCGGGTGGAGGTTGCCTGCGCCTCGCTCTCTCCCGGTGTCGAAATGAAAGGAGTGAAATCTTTTCCCAAGGATTTGCGCGCTTCCCATGGGTTTGACAACCAAGCCAACCAATTGACCCTTTCTCCACTCCTGCTGGACTCGTTTCTGCGCCTGGCGGTATCTATCGTGGAAAGTGCGGACTTCAACGAGCGCTCCGTGGGGATATGGAACAATTTCTTCAAGGAGCCGGAGGCCGAAGCTGACCTGCAGGCTGAGGTGCGAAAGCGGCTGGAGCCTTTTCTGATGCAAACCTTTCGAGGCCTCGTGGATGATGATGTCATGAAACGCTACGTGGCCTACGTCATGAAGAAGATCGAGCAGGGTCAGTCGTTCCCCAATAGTATGAAGAAAGCCGCTTCGGCTGCGCTGTCTTCGCCTCTCTTCCTTTTCCGTTATGCCGCTGAAGACGATAAGGATGTCGAGTATGCGCTGGCCTCCAAGCTGTCCTTTTTCCTGTGGGCCAGCGGACCGGATACCGAGCTTCTCCGCTTGGCTGAAAGCGGTGAACTCTCGAAGCCGGAGAACCTTGCCAAGACCATGGAGCGAATGCTCGCCGATCCCAAGATCGAACGGTTCCTCGATACCTTCCCCGGGCAATGGATGCAGCTCGAGAACGTTTTGGCGGCGACCCCGGATCCCAAGAAGTCCAGGTTTTTCACCATCGACAAGAATTACCCGGCCAGCCTCCAGATGGTGCTCGAGCCACTCCTGCTCTTCGATGCCGTGTTCGTCGAGGATCGTCCCATCATGGAGCTCATCTCCCCGAGCTTCGCGTACCAGAGCGACTTTCTTCAGGCTTGGTACACCTCGGACCTCAAGCCTCCCGCGATCGAACCTACGGAAATCATTGAGAAGAACCGGGCCAATGAAGAGAAGCGCAAGGCCTTGGAGACCGCCATCAAGGCCACCGAGGAAGAACTGCAGACCCTCTTGGAGCCCGTGCGCAACAAAATCTTGGCCGACCGGAAACAAGCTGCGGGAGAAAAGAAACCAGTGGACCTTAAACCTTACGCTGCCTGGGAATTCGATGGAGACCTCAAGAGCTCGGTGGGGGATTTCCCCCTTACGTCCCATGGCAAAGTGAGTTTTAAGGATGATTTGGTCGTACTTAATCAAGCCTATCTTCTGAGCAAGGCGCTTCCCGTCGACCTCCGGGCCAAAAGCCTCGAGGTCTGGTTTCAGCCGCATGACGTCAATCAGCAGGGCGGCGGCGTGATGGGCATCCAGGGACCAGGTGATTTCTTCGATACCATCGTGCTTGGCGAGAGAAAGCATCGACACTGGATATCGGGCAGCAATGGCCACAGTCGGACTCAGGACTTTCCTGATTCCACACCTGAGCAGAAGTCTGGGGAAATGCTTCACCTTGTGATGGTCTACAAGGAAGACGGCACCACCACCTTGTATCGCAACGGCACGCCCTACGGCAAACCATACCGCAAGGGGAAAGCCACCTTCCCCCGCAATAAAAGCTCCGTTATCTTCGGTTTGCGGCATTTGCCAGCAGGCGGCAACAAGTACCTTTCCGTGAGTATCGACAAGGCCCGACTTTACAACCGCGCCTTGGTCGCGGGCGAAGTGCAGGCCTCCAACAGTGGGCAGAACCTTTATGTTTCAGACAGGGACTTGACGGCGGCTCTCGACGGCGACCAAAAGAAAAGCAAGACCGACCTCCTGAAAAAGATCAAGACTTCGGAAAACGCCATCAAGAAAATCCCCAAGGCCTTGAATCCCGCCAAATACAAACAGGAAGTGCAGAAGAGATTCGACGGCCAGATGCGGGCCCTGGTACGCGCTCGCTCTTTCCAGCGTGTGGCCACGGAGGACCCGCGTTACGGCGGCATCATAACCAATGCTGCCATGCTGAGCATGACCGCGGGCCCCAAGCGCACTCATCCCATTGCCCGCGGGGCTTGGATCATCGAGGTGATTCTCAACGATCCACCGCCACCCCCTCCCAACGACGTTCCCCCCCTCAAGGATGATGGAAACTCAAGAAACATGACTATCCGCGAACAGTTCGCCAAGCACCGGGAGAACCCGGATTGCGCCGGATGTCACTCCAAGCTCGATCCCCTTGGCTTTGCCATGGAGAACTTCGACCTCACGGGACGTTGGCGAGACAAGTATGAAAATGGAAGAGAGGTCGACCCAAGCGGAAAGTTACTCAGGAAATATCCTTTCGACGGCATCGTTCGCTTCAAGGAATCACTGTCTAAGGAGAACCGACGCTTCGCCAAGGCGTTCAGCGGCCATTTGCTTCGCTTTGCCTTGTCGCGGGAACTCAGCCCGACCGATGTCCTCACTATTGAAGCCATCGTGGACAAGACCGAAAAAGAGAACTTCAAAATGAAGTCTCTCATCAGGGAAGTAATTCTTAGCGATCGCTTTCGTACAGCGAATTGACCTTGGCGGTTTTTTCCCTCTTCCCATTACCCGACTTATGAAGACCCTGCTATCGATTCTCATCCTTGGACTCGGCCTTTGCTCCGCGGCAATTGCCTCGTCCCCGCCGAATATTGTGTTGATCCTGGCCGACGACATGGGGCCGGGTGAACCCAGTCACGCCGGTGGCATCATACCGACGCCTACCTTGGATCGCATGGCCAGGGAAGGTATGCGGTTCACCGATGCCCATACCACTTCGGCGGTTTGCACGCCGACCCGCTACGGCATCCTGACTGGGCGATACAATTGGCGCAGCAGGCTTAAGAGGAGTGTATTGTTCAGGCCCACTGACAAGGCATTGATGGATCCCGAGCGTCTCAATCTCCCGAACTTCCTCCAAAAGGCGGGCTATTATACCGCCTGCATCGGTAAATGGCACCTAGGGGCCGACTTTGCGAAGGCGCCGAAAAACCCGAATACGGACAAGAGCAAGCGCGACGCTTCCTGGCAGGTCGACTATGCCAAGCCTTTCAAGAATGGCCCCGTGGACGTCGGGTTTGACGAGGCCTTTTTCATTCTGTCGTCCCTCGACATGGCGCCTTACGTTTACCTTCGGAACAACCAAGCGGTTTCCTTGCCAACCGTGAACAAGGGATTCCCGCATAACGAATACAACAAGTACCAGCGCATCGGGGCCGCCGCGGCGGATTTCGAGGCCAGTGACTGCTTGGCGGACTGGGCCTCCGAGTCACGCGCTTATATCAAGCAGCGGGCCGGAGACAAAAAGAAGAAGCCTTTCTTTCTTTACCTGCCTCTGACCTCCCCGCACACCCCGATCACTCCCGGGGCAAAGTTTAAGGGCAAATATCCCCAGTACAGTTGGTACGCGGACTTTATGGCGGAGACCGACTGGGTTGTCGGTCAGGTGCTGGAGCAACTCGAAGAATCGGGGCTCGATGACAACACCATGGTCATCTTCACCTCGGACAACGGATTCGCTCCTTACGTCAAAATACCCAAAATGATCAATGCGGGTTATCGTCCCTCCGGTTCCTTCCGAGGGGCCAAGGCGACCATCTACGAAGGCGGGCATCGCGTGCCTTTCCTGGTCCGTTGGCCGGGCAAGGTGAAGGCCGGGGCAGTCAACCCGACGACGATTTGCACGACGGATTTCTTCGCCACCTTCGCCGACTTGCTTGGCAAGAAAGATGACGTTCTGGATAGCGCCGCGGAAGACTCGTTCTCTTTCTTGCCTTGCCTCAATGGAGCCCAGGAACCGATTCGGCCCTTCACCATACACCATTCCATCTCTGGGGTCTTCGCCATCCGCAAGGGCGACTGGAAGTTGATTCTGAACAAAGGCGCCGGGGGAGGTTGGGGCGGATCCTGGGAGACCACCAAGACTACCGCCAAGCTCGTTCAATTGTACAACATGAATGACGATCCCGGAGAAACCAAGAACTTGGAGCTAGAGCACCCGGCGGTCGTGAAGGAACTGGTCGACGACCTCGCCAAGGCTTTCCGCGACGGGCGCACCACGCCGGGTGAAAAGCAAAGCAACGATGGGTGGCCCTTTCGCGAAAATGGCATTCTTGCAAAGTTCCCCCAACTTAAGGAGAAGTGAGGTCTATCCTCTGCATATTCTTTCTGCCGGCTTGCTTGCTTGGGGGAGCGTTCGAGGACCAAGTCGTCCCCATTCTTGAGAGATCCTGCCTGAAGTGCCATGGTGGCGATAAGACCAAGGGGAAAGTAGACTTTTCGGGGATTCTCACTGAACTTGATGTTGGGGATCATCTTGATCTCTGGGAGACTGTCGTCGAAGTGGTTGAACTGGGAGAGATGCCACCCGAGGATGAAAACCCTCTCTCGTCCGATGAAAAGAAGGAAATTCGTGGCTGGCACGAGGAATTCATCAAGTTGCCGGTCGAGACAGCGATACCGGTATTTCGTCCCCGCAGGTTATCTGCCAATGAATACCGGAACACGCTGCGTTCCCTTTTCGGGTTTGATCTCGAGGTTGGCATTGCGAGGGCAGAGCAAACCGAATCGGGCGACAAGTCATTGATCCTTAAAATTCTGCCTCCCGATCCTCCGGGGAAAAGCGGTTTCTTCAATGATACGCATTCCACCCCCCTGTCTTCTTCACTTCTTGAGAACTACGCCTACTTGGCTGGAATTTCCCTGGATCGGCTTTTTTCCATTCAGGGAAAGAACTCTCTTGCCCGCATGACTCGTCAAAAGGAGGATTGGAATGGAGCGATCACCCCTGACCTGGCTGAGGAAATCGTTCGCTCCTTTCTACCCCGGATTTTTCGACGCCCAGTTAAGGAGGAAAGGATCAAGTTGGTTTTCGAACAGCTTGAAGGCAAGAAGGGAAAAGCCCTTGTTGCGGCGCTCAAGTTCGAGTTCAAGGCGGCCTTGATTTCTCCTGAATTCCTATACCGTGGATTTCTTGCCAAACCGGATGAGAACAAAAACAGGCAACCGGTCGACCCCTTCGAGCTGGCCGAGCGATTGTCCTATTTTTTATGGGAGGATATGCCTGACGAAGAACTGTTCGAGTCGGCCAGGGATGGATCTTTGCAGGAGAAAGGGGAAGTCGGACGGCAAATCGAGAGGATGCTAACCGATTCCCGTGCCCGCAACCTGTCCGAGAGTTTTGGCGTCCAGTTGCTCGGGTTGTCTTCCATCGACGACCAAATCAAGAACAACCCCATTCATTTGCATGCCCTGCGCACCCAGCCCCGGGATTTCCTGCATTACCTTTTTACCGAAGACCGCCCAATTATGGAACTTCTCGATTCCAACGTCACCTTCGTAAACCAGAGCACGTCGGGTTTTTATGGAAACGATCGTAAACGCCTGGCCCCCTTTCACAAACCCAGGGGTGTCGAGAGACAACGCACCATGAATCAACGACTGGAAATCAAGGATGCGGAAGGGCGGGGGGGCATCCTAACCATGCCGAGCATTCTTAGCATGAACCATGGACCGATCCTCCGAGGAACTTGGGTGCTTCGTACTATTCTTGGCGTAAGACTTGGGGAGCCGCCCGCCGACGTGCCTCCCATCAAACCTCCTCCCCGTGGTAAGAAAATGACCTTTCGTGAAAGGTTCGAGGCCCATCGTAAAAATGTAACCTGCGCGAGGTGTCATGAGAAAATCGACCCGATCGGCTTTGCCTTGGATGGTTACGACAAAAACGGCAGGTATCTTTTGGCATCCTACCACAATCGGGGAAACCAACCGCCCATCGATACTTCCGGGAAATTGCCGAGTGGCGAAGAATTCAAGGACTTCGAGGGCCTCAAGCGCATCCTCCTTACGAAAAAACGCGAACAGGTAATCCGCAATCTGACGAAACAAATTCTTTCCTATGCCCTTGGCCGGAAGCTTGGGAGGGGAGATCAAGGGGTGGTGGAGGAGATTACGGGCAAGGCAACCTCGGAGAATTCAAGTTGGAAGGAACTCCTGATCGAGGTTGCCAATAGCACCTCTTTCCGTGAAATTGTATTCAAGGAACAGGATACGAAATGAGCCGAAACTGGAAAATTGAACGCAGGACTTTTCTCAGAGGAGCAGGGGCGCTACTTCCTTTGCCCTTCTTGAATTTAATGGAAGCCAATGCCCGTTCGGGTAGCCTCCATGCATCGGATCAAACGGGCCCCCCCTTGCGGTTCATGACCCTCTTCAAACCCAATGGGGTTCATCCACCCTCCTGGAACGTAAATGGTGGCAAGGAGAATGATTTCCGGATGTCTCCGCTCATGCAGCCCTTTGCCAAGCACAAGGAGGATCTTCTCATTTTGGACAACATGGGAGACTTTGGGTTTTCATCCCATAGCAATTCTACCCGGCGCTTTCTTTGCGGACATCACCAGAATGCCCGATCCGCCTCCGTTGACCAGCTTATTGCCGATCAGGTCCAGGGCGACGCTCCTCACCGTTCGCTTGAGTTGACCACCGAAGGCCTATTCGTCAATCAGATTGGTTGCAGCTACATTTCCTATGACAAAAAAGGTGGCATGATGCCCCGGGATAGCGACCCTCAGCTTATTTTCGACAAGCTCTTCAGAAACCCCTTGAGCGATCCCGGAAAAAGAGCGGAGATGATCAGTCTGCTCGATCGGGTCTCCTCGGACGCCAAGTCTCTTGAGAGAAAGGCCGGGGTCGAGGATGGAGAGACCCTCGACGAATATTTTACCGCCTTGCGGGAAACCGAGCTGAAACTCGACAAAATGGGTCCGCTCGATCAGGGTCTCAAGTCCTCCAAGTTTGCCCGCTTGGCCCGACCGCTTGCTCCTTCGAACATGGACGAGCAGGTCAACGCTATGCTCGACGTCATCGCGATGGCCCTTTGGACGGACTCCACCCGGTGCATATCCTATATGCTTGGAAACAGTAACAGTCGGATGATTTTCGATTTCCTAGGCATTAAGAAGCAACATCATTACCTTTCCCACTTCTTCCGCAACTTCAGCCGGGAGAACATCGACTCTCTTCTCAAGATCAGCCTCTGGCACATGGAAAAGTTCGATTACCTGCTCAGCAAGCTCAAGTCCTACAAAGACCATAACGGGCGGCTTCTTGACCATTGCGTGGTCTTGTACGGATCTGGCATGGGGCACAGCGACAACCACACTGCCCAGCGCATTCCCATCGTGCTTGCCGGCCAAGGCGGAGGAAAACTCAAGACAGGGCGATATCTTAGGTACTCGAAGAACCAGGAATTGGGGCGGTTGCACTTGTCCTTGCTCGACCTGTTCGGGGTCAAGCAGGAATCCTATGCAAATGCCAAGCAACCCTTGCCGGGGCTGAACGGAGGAAAGTTCGACGAGTTTTCCGAACGCCCGTTCGAAAGCTGGGTCAAGGTCGACTCGGGCACCATGACCGTTCAGGGCAGGCTTCGCATGTCCGACAACTTGGACGAGGCCAAAGTTTTTTATATCGACGTCGATGGGCGTGATCCTGTGCGGATGGAAATCGGCTTTGGCGACTTTCATTCTCGCAACGTTGCGTATCACGTCGGAACCCCCGTCAAGCTTACCGGGAAAACCGTGGAGAAGGATGGCGGGACGATCCTAAACAAAATTACCGGACTGGAGTCGCTCTTTGGGAACAACACCCCTGGCAAAGCGGGTGGCTGAGACTATTTCCCGCCTGATACGGAAAGCAACCCGTCGCCAAGTTCCTCCCGTTTGCTTTTTAGCGCAGTCAGCAAGTCTTTCTTCACTGCGGCGTGCCTGGGGTCGTCGATCAAGTCCTTAGTCTCCCTCGGATCGTTTTTGATGTCGAACAATTGGCTGCGTCCGATCTTTGGGTAGTGGATCAACTTGAATTGATCCGTCCGCACCAGGCGCTGTGTCTCGATGTAGCAATTGAATACAAGGTCTTCCCCTCGGGCGCCTTTTTCCCCGTGGACCAAGGGTACTATGCTTGAGTAATGAACTGTTTCGGGCACCTTCAGTCCCGCTAGTTCGCAGGTCGTGGGGTAGACGCTCTGCATGTAGATCTTCTCGTCCACGGTGGCTCCTTTGCTAATCCCAGGCCCGGATATCATAAATGGCATCTTGATGCTGTGATCATAAGGGTTCTGTTTTCCCATGAGCCCATGCTGACCCACGGCGAGGCCATGGTCCGCGGTGAACACGACGTAGGTTTCGTCGGCTCGCCCGCTTTTCTTCAGTGCCTTCAGGATGCGCCCGATTTCACGGTCCATGTGCGTGATGATGGCGTAGTATTCCGAGCGATGGATCTGCACCACCTCTTTGGTTCGCGGAAACGGGGCGAGGGCCTCATCGCGTATCTTGATTGCCCCGTTGTCGAAGGGATGTTCGGGTAGGTAGTTCTTCGGTATTGCGATCTTCTCCGGCGGATACATGTCGACGAATTTCTTGGGTGCTTGGCGAGGATCGTGAGGGGCGTTGAACGCTACGTACATGAAGAAGGGCTTGTCCGTGTTCTTCGCCTTTCCGAGGAATTCGATCGCCTTGTCGGCGAATAGCTCGGAGCTATGCTTTTTCACGGTGTATTCATCGCTGACTTCTTGGTCTCCGTTCTTCGAAACGATGTCGCGTACGAAAGGAGCCCAGTGCCCGGTGAACTTCGGATCCCAAGGGTTCCACTTGTTGTTTGTCGGCGTGGGCCTGTTGTATCCTGGTTTTTTTGAGCCGCTAGGGTCAAAGGTTTCGTACATTCCCTTGGCGATGGCCTTGGCTTGGCTGAATCCCTTGAGGGCGGAGTAGTAGTTGTTGTGCCACTTGCCGGTAAGGAAGGTGTCGTAGCCGGCATCGCGGAACACTTCCGGCCACAGCTTAACCTCGGTTGATCCTTCCACTGCAATAGCCCCGCGTGAGTTGGCCCACTTGTCTAGGTAGGGCTTGTTCTTGGGAGCCCGAAACACGCTTTGCCCGGTGATTAACATGGTTCGACTAGCCACGCACACGGCGCCTGACCACGACCCTTGGTTGAAGCAATTGTTAAAGAGAACACCCTGCGTGGCTAGTTTGTCCAAGTTGGGTGTCTTTACTTCCGGGTTATTCACTCCTCCGATGGAGCGAGGGGCTTGGTCATCGGCTATGATGAAAAGGACATTGGGTTTTTTTGCCGCTACGGTCAAAGGGCTCAGGGCGAGCAAGACGCTGAATAATTTTTTCATGGGAAAGGTTTTACCAGTCGGGCGATTATTTTCGGAAGAGAGGAATGAGGTGATCGAGCACAGCCACCAAGGGAGCCCCGATTTTGCCTTTGTTGTGCGAGGTGGCGACCATCACCAAGTTGAGCTTGGGAAAGATGGACATGTATTGTCCCCCCGCGCCGATACCGCTGATGAAGTTCACCTTGTTGTCGGGAGACCTTTTCTTCCGGTTGTGAAAATAGTAAAAATAGCCTTCTCCTTTGTTGGTGTTCATGACCTCCTTGACGTATTCGGCGGAGAGCAATTGTTCCCCGTTGTATTTGCCCCCTAGGGCGATGGCGGTTCCAATTTTGAGAAGTGATCTCGAGGTGAAGTTGCTGCCGACCCCGCACTTGGGGATTCCGCATCCTTGGTTATCCCAGCAATAGATCGCCCCGAACTTTTCCGCCACTTCCTTGGCGAAGAATTCCTGGGCGGAGCCCTTGGCCTTCAAGTCGATGATCATCATGATCAAGGAAGGATCCGTGCCGGTGTACTTGTACTGCTTTTCGGTAGGGGTGATGGGCGAAGTGTTCTCGAACAACTGTTGGAAGTGCTTTTGCCGCTGATACTTTTTGCCGAGGGAATGGGCGAAGGTTTTGGTTGGGAAGCGAAGACCCGATTTCATGAAGAGAGCGTCACGCAAGGTGATTGAGTCCACGCCCGGTTTGATCTTGGAACGGTCGATCGCCGGCAGGAAATCAACCACTGGCTTGTCCAGGTCCTTCATGCTCAATAGCCCCAACTGGATGGCTCGGGCCAAGGTCACGGAGATCATCGTCTTGGTCACCGACATAGCGTAGTGGGGACCGTCGACTCGACCTCGACGGTTGTACATTTCGAAGATCAGTTTGCCGTCCTTCCAGAGCAGGAGGCTATCTAAGTTAGCGAACTTGCCTGCACGGTCCTTCTTCAGCAGTGCCTGTATCGCCTCCTCTGTTCCAGGTGCATCCAAGCGGCCCACCTGCAGCCCGTCTGCTATGTCTTCCGGTGATGCGCTGACGTAGGGTTTCGGAAGGTCGGGAAGTTTTTGTTGCTCCCGAAAGTTGTGGCTCTTGGGATCAACCCCCTTGGCAAGGCGAGGTAAGTCGCTGGCCTCAAGTTGGTTTCCGTATGGCAGGGTGCCCAGCAACAGAACGGCGAGGATGCTCCGTCGTTGCAAAAAAACCATGGCCATTTCCAGAAAGGCCCCTGTGCGGCGGAATTACCAGTCGTCCGTGCGGAACGGTAAGGCGGGTATGCCGTCCTTGTTGTAGAGGTTGGCATTGGCCGGATTCATGGTGAATCCGTAGCGTACGGCCACCGGCTTCTTTACCTCCTTTGAACTCACGACCACGGTGTCCCCCTCGATTGCGGCGTCCGCCCAGACCCATTTCTTATCCTCTCCTGCGATTGAGAAATGCTCGAGCTTGCCTCCCTTTACCTCTGCGGTGGGTTCCAGTTTGGTCTTCTTGCCCACCATCAGGCCCTTGCCGACGTGGTCGAAGGACAGATGGATCATATTGTCCTTTACCTTGTGGCTTTTATAGAGCGGTCCGGTGGGAACGATGTCTTTTTTCCCATAGGTTTGGTGCAAAGCCCACTGGGCAAGGCGTCCTCCCACGTCCTGCTTGTTGCGCGGGTGAATGTCTCTTGGGTTGTGAGCATCCGCAAGGTCGATAGCCACCGCCATGCCGGTGTGTGGAATATCCAGGGCCTTGGTCTGGGCTTCGCGAATCTTGGCCCAACCGTCTCCGCCCGCAGGATTTGTTCCTGGATTTTGGAAGTTGGCCAACTGCACCCAGTAGAATGCTAGATCCTTATTTTGAAAAACCTTGCGCCAGCCATTCACCAAGGCGTGCTTCTTGTGGTAGTAGGACATGTGTTCACCACCGTTGGATTCACCTTGATACCAAATGCCCCCGCGCATCGCGAAGGGGGCAAGCGGGTGCACCATTTGGTTGTAGATGGCCGATGGGGATCCACCGCCGACCTTGGTGTCGGACTTATAGTTCTTCACTTGCTCGGCAATCTTTGCCAACTCGGGAACCGACTGGAAGCCGGCCAAGGTGGTCCAAGGTTCAATGCGTGTGCCTCCCCAGTTGGAGCCAATCAAGCCGACCGGCACACCAAGTTCCTTATGCAAGCGACGTCCAAAGAAGTATCCCACGGCGCTAAAGCCACCGGAGGTCTGTGGGTTGCAAACTTTCCAACTGCTTGGGATGGCCAAGCGTTCCTTTGGCTGAGGACTGACCTTGTGCCCGGGCACGTCGAAGAGTCGAATCAGTGGGTGGTCCGCGGCCGCTATCTCTTCCTTGCCATTGGTGGAGCCGCTCAGCCTCCATTCCATGTTCGATTGGCCCGAGCAAATCCACACCTCGCCTACAAGGATGTTTTCAAGCTTTATCTCGTTGCTTCCCTTGACCGTGAGGGTGGCCGGTTTGGCGGTGGCCTTGAGTGCGGATAGCTTTACCATCCACTTGCCGTCATCGCCCGCCTTTGCGGTCTTGATCTGTCCGGCGAAGGAAACGGATACCTCTTCGCCTGCTTCCGCCCAACCCCAGATGGGCACGGGCAAGTCCCGCTGCAGGACCATGTCCTTGCCGATTACGTTGGGAAGCTTTACCTCGGCGGAAACGATAGCCGTGAACAGGGAGACGGCTCCGAGGAGAAGTAAGGTGTGAAATCGATGTGAAGTATGGATTTTCATTAGATGGATATGGAATGATTTGAATAGACGAATGTATAAGTCGCACACAGTTGCTTTCATGGATCAAACTTAAAATTACGGAATTTTTAAAGTTTTGACCTGACATCCGGTTTTAGATGTTCCCCATTCAGGTTCCATCTTCCCACTTATCCAAATACCAGGAACAAAGATGCCAAAAATGGTGACCTAAGAAAAATAAGGGATTTACTCGCGAGGGGTGTCGATGAATTTCCCCTTGTTGTCGAGGTAACCCCAACGATTTTCTTTCTTGAAATACTCACGACCGGTATCGTGCTTTATGTGCCGGATAGGCATTCCTCTATCATAGCGCCAGGTCTCGCGAGGAATATCGCGGGCGCCGCCTTTGGGTTCAGGGAGAAACCGGGTATGTTCGGCAACGGAACCAGATTCATCGAAAATCTCGCGGCTTACTAAGTACCCATCGGGCTTGTAGTACTTGCGGGTGGCGATTAGCCCGTTGTTGTAATTGATGCGGCGAGTCGCTTTACCCTTGGCGTTGAGGTCATGGCGACGAGTGAGAACGCCTTTTTCATACCATTCAAGACGGATAACCCCATCGCGTTCTCGGGTGCTCGTCCAGGCGAAACCGGAAGGGGTGCTGCTTAGTATGGCGAGTTTGCCGGTCGGTAGCTTGGTCGGTAGCGAAGGTTCACTTTCAAGGCCCGAGTGTTCGACGGCGATAGCACGCCAGACGCCGGATTTCTCCAGGATGAACGAATCACCGGGGACGATTGGTTTTTGGGTTACGCGCTCTTCACCTAATAAAAGATGGTAACCAAAAGTTTCGCGGTGATTCTCTCCAGGAATAAGTTCAATGGAATCCTTCGTCATGCGGAAGTGAGGACGATCAGGTCGACGGACGACGACGAGGTGCATATCCGTCATGCGCTGCCTCATAAGAGGAGAGCTTAGGTCGTTAACGGCCTTGGTGAGCCCGGTGTGAGGTTCTTCAAGAGAGTGAAATTGCTTATCGGTGAGGCAGCGGGCTTCGAAGGAGGTGACAATCTGGTTTTGACGAAGGTTGGAGCCTTCGGTGTTGTGTGCCTTGCGAATCAAACCGTCAAAACTGGTGGGAGTTTTGCTTTCGTATCGGATAACTTCTCGTTTTACGACAATTTCACCCTGGTCGGGGAACCCTTCAGTGGACGCCACTTCGAGTCCGTCA
This sequence comes from uncultured Opitutales bacterium, assembly GCA_905612515.1. Taxonomy (GTDB): domain Bacteria; phylum Verrucomicrobiota; class Verrucomicrobiia; order Opitutales; family Seribacteraceae. Next base: position 26,896 of record CAJQSI010000003.1, read on the forward strand.
TTTCGCACATCAGTGATGCGTGTGACTGGACCGGTATCCAGTGGGTAGTTTGAGACAAAACCGATCTTGGTGCCATCGGGGCTTCCTTTGGGATCTGCGTCGTAAATCTCGGAGCCGTCAACGACGTTGGCAGGTAAGCAGAGTAGTGAGAGCGGGTCAGCAGTTTTCCAGTCGTCGCCTGACCGCAGGTCGGCGATGACCGAATCACCACAGGCCCAGCGACCGCTTGCACCGCAAGGGCTCACATCCCCCATCCACTCCCAAGCAAGAATGTGGACGCTGGATGGGAATGGCTCATTCCATTTTCGGCCACGAAAGAGCCCATCACCGAGCATGAAATACTCGCCATTGCCGAGCCAGGACATATGGCATTTTTGAATTGTGGGGACGCCAACACGCCGGTTACTACCGTCGAGATCGTAGAATGCGCGCGTGGCGGCGAAGGGGTCGGTGTTGGAAGCCTGGCGCGTAAAAAAAAGAGGGTGACGGGGATTTGGTAGCAGATGGATACCGCTAACTTCAGGAAGAAATTCCATCTTACCATCCGGTAAGGAGATGCGGACGGTTCTATATTGGGGATCAGCGCTTCGATCGCGTAGTAAGCCGAAGATCCAGCGGTCGTCCGCATCGGTTGCGCCCAGCACCTCAGCACCGAGATGTGGGACGAGAACTTTCGTAATACCGGTGTCGGCGTCATAAAGTATATTCTCTACCCCCCGGTCGTCGCCCTTCGCCTTGTCTGGATTGTAGGTGGAGTAGATTAGCCAATTATTTTGCTTTGCCCAGCGCGGATTAAAACCGGGACCTACTAGGCGCTCTTGATCCTTGTGAAGGTCGAAAATGCGAACGATGGCGGTGGCGTTTTTCCCATTGGGATAATGGGTGTAACAGACAAATCGGCCATCGGCTGAGAAGCACTGTGTGTTGTAACGATTGGCCCAGTCGCGGATATGAGGATCGTGAGTGAGACGCCAGACGCCAAAGTTGTTGCCCGGAGCGGAAAATACGACCTTCTGTGCGTGGAGAGGAAGAGAGAAAGCGAGTGCCAGCAAAATTAAATAGAAATGCATATCGATGTGGCAATTGCTTATCGGCTATTCATCCATTCCCTCAAGCGCCACAAATCTGTGCACCATCTTCCCCTTCGCAGCAACATCCCACCATCGAAATCCCATCGGGCGCTTGTCGAAGTTCTTGCTGGTGGTTTCTCCATTGACGAGCTGGATCCCCTTGTACTCGTTAACCACCAATTTGTGGGTGTGGCCGGCAAGGAAGGCCACCACGCCATTCTCTTTGCAGAGCTTTAGTAGCTCCATGCGTTTTGCGAGTGGGATGTTGTAGTAGTTTTCCTTCTCGTCCGGTGTCTTCACAAAGAGCGGATAGTGCACCACCACCACGACCGGACTGACCTTCTTCTTTGCTGCCGCAAGGACCCCTTTGAACCACTTATCATGCTTTTCCGACTCGCCCTTCAGTGGCGCCTTCCATAGCTGGGTGTTGGCGATCACGAAGGTGTAACCCTTGTGCTCAACGGTGTAGTAGTCCTTCCCGATCTTTTCACGATATGCCTGCAGCGACTCCACAGTCGGCTTGTTGCCGACATCGTGATTCCCCGCCGCACAGTGACAAGGGATTTTAAATCCTGCCTTGATACGATTGAAGTCGGACCATGATTTGTCGTTGGCCTTGCTGACGAGATCTCCACATATCACCACGAAATCAGGCTTCATTTTATTGATCTGGGCCACAGCAAGCCCAAAGGTCTTCACGTCGTGCTCATAACCGCCCATTCCGAGCTGCGTGTCGCACATCTGTGCAAAAGAAAACAAGCGAGGCACGGACAACTTGACCGGCACCTTCGGCTCAATCTCCGCAGCTGAGGCGGATGCCACCAACAAACTTATAAAAATTAGAATAAGTACTTTTATTATTCTTTTTTGGCTCTTCGCCAGAACTTGTGGAAAACACAGGTTCTGGCAGCTTTCATCATGTTGATGATATGAGATTATCTTTTATTGGCTTTCTTTTCTTTTCTCTCTTTTCTCTTTTCCTTCAATGTTTTTACGGACACTTTTTTTACGCTCTTTTTGGAATTTTTACCTTTAGCCATGAGTTACTCCTTGTTTGGATTTTCTTTTATAACGCAGAAGACACTCGATTGCACGCTAGCGACATTGAGTACTCTGATTTGTTCTTCTTGTGTTCGGAATGCCATGACTATCTGGTGACTATTGCAACACCAGACTTCTTACGTTGAAACTTACCGTCCCGAAAGAATATCGACTTCCAAGTTGTGCTCTTATGTTAGTTTCAGTAGGCAGGTTGTCTGACTCGGGTTCGAGCTTTAACTCGGAAAGATCTATCCATGATACAGAGCGAGTATTGCCAATTCGCGTTCCTACCTGATAGACTTATAGCTTGTCCCCATAATCACATATTTTTTGTAGAGTTTGTGACTTTATCATACTCGACCACCATTGCGAACTTCGTTTCCGAATCAGCAGGTTGATCTTCCGAAACAATACACCGTCCGGCTACCCACTTTCAGAGCCGGGCCAGTCATACCTTTCTTTTTGATTCCGAGAAGGAGGGGGGCTTGAGGGCTTCGTTCTTGCTGTTCTAGAATTGTTGGATTGATTCTTTGACTGATGGGTTTCCTGAGTTTGGATGCTTTAGCTTAGTGAAACAAATGGTAGGAAAATGCTGAATTTATTTTACTTGGGCGGTAAAACTCTGGAGAATCTATGGCATGAACCCCATAGTCTTGATACCGATTTATTTCCTTCTTTGCCTATCGATTTACGCCAATCCTCGTCCCAATGTGATCGTCGTACTGGTCGACGACATGGGCTACTCGGACCTTGGGTCCTTCGGGGGGGAGGTCAAGACCCCGCACTTAGATCGTCTCGCGGCCAATGGCCTGCGCTTTACCCAGAATTATAATTCCGCCCGTTGCTGTCCCTCCCGGGCCTCCCTGCTTACGGGCTTGTACTCTCATCAGGCTGGCATCGCGAACTTCACGGGTCGGGATTCGACCGACCGGTTGGGTCCGGCCTATCTGGGTAAGTTGAACAAGCAGTGCATGACGCTGGCCGAGACTCTCAAGTCCTCCGGGTACCAGACTTATGGTGTGGGGAAGTGGCACGTCGGGCACGAGGAATCCCCCACGGATCGGGGCTTTGACGAGTACTACGGCTACATCCGCGGGCACAGCACGAGCCAGTGGAAGGAGGGTAATTACATGCGCTTGCCCGTAGGCAGGACCCCGGAAATCAAGTTCGAGTCGGACTCCTTTTACGCAACCGACGCCTTCAACGAATATGCGGTCGAATTTCTCAAGCAGGCCCGAAAAAAGGAACCCCCGTTCTTTCTATACCTTGCTCATTCATCTCCTCATTTTCCCCTTCATGCCCCGGCGAAGACCCGGGACCGTTACCTTGATACCTACCGTAAGGGATGGGACGTCCTGAGGAAGGAACGCTTCGAACGGCAAAGCAGTTCAGGTCTGGTTACCGATTCGTGGAAGTTCACCGGACTTTCCGAGGTTCCGGTCGATGTGGACGCGATTGCCAATCACTACGCTGGCAAGCCGAACCCGGACTGGAAGGACGTTCCTGAAAACCGCAGGGAAGATCTGGCTTACCGGATGGCCACCTTTGCCGCCATGATCGATCACGTCGACCAAGGGATTGGGAAAATCATCGACCAACTTGAAAAAGGTGGGGACTTGGCGAACACCCTCATTCTCTTCACCAGCGACAACGGTGCCTGTTACGAGTGGGGCCCCTTTGGTTTTGACCGAAGCAGTCGTAAATGTTTCACCCAGCTTCACGAAGGTGATGACCTCAAGGAGGTGGGTGGCCCGGGAACCTATCACTCGGTGGGCAGCGCCTGGTCCTGCCTGAGCAACACGCCCTTGCGGATGTACAAGCACTTCAATCACGAGGGAGGAAATTGCAGTCCTCTGCTTGCTCATTGGCCCAAAGAGATAAGCAAGCCTAACCGCTGGGTGCGTTCCCCCGTTCACTTGATCGACGTCATGCCCACCTTGCTTGAGGTTGGTGGAGCCGACTACCCGAAGAAGTTCAAGGACGAGGAAATCATTCCGGTCGAGGGCAGGAGCCTGGTACCCTTTTTCGAGGGAGCCGGCAAGGCGAGCGAACGGGTTCTCTGTTTCGACCATTTCGACTCCAGCGCCATCCGTAAGGGGGACTGGAAACTGGTGCGTGGAAACAACCGCTACAAGAAGCGGACTTGGGAACTATACAACCTGGCCGAGGACCGGTGCGAGACGAAGAACCTGATCGAGTCTAGTTCGGACAAGGCCAAGGAACTGGAAGCCGAGTGGCTGGCTTGGGCAAAGAGGGTCAAGGTCAACCCTTACTACTCGCATGTGCAGCAAAACCTTGCCAAGGAAAGAACCAGCCTGAAAAAGGATGCCCAGGGTTTCTACCTGCTCAAGCAGGGTGACCGGGTGAATCGCGAGCACGCCCCTGATTTCTCTCAAAAGGCCATCGAGATTCATCTTGCCGTTACCAGAGGCAAGGAAAAGGGAGGGGTCTTGATCTCCCATGGAGGAAGCCGTAACGGGTACTCCTTGTACCTCGAGGATGGCAAACCCACCTTTTCCTGTCGTTTGGGAGGCGCCTTGCATACCTTTCGGGCAACCCAAGCCTTACCCAAGGACCGAATCTCCTTGTCCGTCCTAGTCGCCGCTGACGGGAGAGTGTCCCTAGGAATGGGTGACGAGGTTCTTGCTGAAGGAAAGGTCCCGGGCCTCTTCAAGGGTTTGCCCCAAGACCCGCTTGAGGTAGGCAACGATTCCCAGTCAACGGTGGTAAGTTATTCCTTCAGTCCCCGCTTCAAGGGCAAAGTCCATGAGGCCAAGCTCAAGCTCAAGTAATTCTCTTCCCTTAATTCAATCCCCATGAGAATGAAATATCCTTTTCCTGCTTTCTCATTCTCATTCTTACCTTTGCCTTGCCGGCTAAGCCCGAGGGCTTTTTGAAGTGAACTTGGTAGCTTTGCTTCTATGAACAAGATTCGTTTCCTCTGTTCACTCCTTCCTTTTGTAGGTTTGCAATCAGCTGCCTTGGCTGAGCAGATCACGGTGGAGGGTCTCATTACGCCCCGTGACGACGGCGGTATGTACGTCCGCAACCCTGACGGGCAGTTCGAGGTCGAGTGGACCAAGGATACCAAGGTGGCCTTGGAGGTGAATACGCGCCTCTTCAAAGGTCTCAAGGCCGGTGAGCTTCATTACCAGATTCAAGCCTCCAGGGAAACAGTCCGCTTTCCACTGCCCAAAGGGCCGATTACGGGTGTCGTGGAGGCTAGGAACAAAAGCCAGCTGGAAAATAAGCTGAAGGAAGCACGGGAAGAGAATTGGATAGGTGAGCATGGTCTGTGTTTGCACTTTGGGGAAAGCCTTCCTCAGCAAATGGCCACCCCCGAAGATCTTCGTTTCATCGGTCTTTGGGATCCGAATGCCAAGCCGCGCACGTTGACCATCAATGGAAAAAAATATGAATGCTCACTTAAGAAGGGCGGGCAAACCAACGCCTTGCTCTTTAACGTCGTGGGGACGAAGGATTGCAGGCCATTCGTCAACCGCGCCCGCGTCGTTGGTCAAAGAAAAGGCGGGGTGATCCATGCCGAGGAGATTCATCTCGAGCCCATTGGTGATCAATCCGCTTCCGATGAACCCAAGCTCCCCCGTTACCTTTTTATCGGCGATTCGATATCGGGGAACTATGACAAGGGCTTGCGGGGATTTCTCGCGGGCAAGTTCAACCTGCATCACCCGCCCACCAACTGCGGACCATCGGGCAAGGGACGTTCCGGCATCGTGGAGTGGTTGGGGGCCTACGATCAAAAGGGGCGCCACTGGGACGTCGTCAGTTTCAATCACGGACATTGGGACAGCGGGAACGACAAGGTAAACTATCAGGAGAACCTCGAGGCAATTATTACTGAGCTCAAGAAGACCAAGTCGAAGCTGATTTGGGTGACCACCTGTCCAGTGCCGAACGGCTATCCTAAGGTTGGTGACCTCAACGAAAAAGGCAGGCTCCCCGGGCGAACTGCCGGGGTAATGAAGAAATACCTCAACCCGTGGGCCCTCGAGGTAATCGGGCGCCACCCTGAGATTTCAGTCTGCGATCAGTGGCAGTACGTCAAGGACAACGAAGCCGGCCTCTACAAGGAATTTTGGGCAGGCAAGAACGTTCATTTCAGGGGTAAGCCTGCCGACAAGCTCGGCGAGTTCCTCGGCGCTCACGTCTTGAAGGTCACGAAATAGTGCCCGATCTTTGGCTCCTCCGTCAATCGGTCGATGTTTTCTTGCTGCGTTGTTTGCGGTATTGTGAGGGTGTCATGCCCTCAACGCGTGAGAAAACCTTGCAGAAGTGATCAGCGTTGCGGAAGCCCAGGTCGATAGCCATGGCCTTGAAGGATTCTTCCGTCTCGAGCATGAGTCGCTTGGCCCGCACGATACGTAAGCGGGCAATCTCCTCGGCAATGGTGCGTCCTAGGGAATCTCTGAACTTACGTTCCAGAGTGCGCCTCGTAGTGGCTACAGCTGCAGATACGTCGTTGACCTGTATTCTTTCATGTCCATTTTCCGCAATGAAACGAAGGGCTTTTGCCACAACGGGATCTTCCGCTGCGTGCGAATCAGTCGATTGACGGGGGATCAATCCCTTTGGGGGTGAATATTCCATCGTTTTGGGCGAATCCTTTTTATTCATCATCTCATCGAGTTTTGCCGCAGCTCGAAAACCGATCAGCTCGAAGTCCAAATCGATGCTGGTCAGGGTGGGGTAGGGAGATGCGCAGATTGCGGGCTCGTTGGAAGTTCCGACGATTGCCACGTCTTGAGGAACCTTCAGTCCTTTTGCCCGACAAGTTTCAATTAGATACCTGCAGTACAGGTCGTTGCTCACGAGAATTCCAGTCGGGGCTTCCAAGGATTCCACCCATTTTTCCAGGCCCTCGAGGAATCTTTCCCAGCCAAGGGCTTCTCCCCCCAAGGCTGTTCTTTGGAAACGGTAGGTGGTGAATCGAAAGCCAAGTGGTTTCAAGATTTCCCTGAAGCCTTGAATTGCTAGCCGGGAATCCTTTTCGCGAAGGAATCCCATATAGCCGAATCGTTTAAAACCCCGTCCCACCAAGTGCTGGGCGGCCATCCTGCCAGAGGTCTCCAAGTCAGGCAGTACGCTCGAGACGTTTTTTGCGGGAGAATTGAGCCACACGTTGACTGTCGGGATTTTGTGCTTAAGGGCGACTTGAGCCAAAGGTTCGCTTATGCGTCCAAGAATACCATGAAACGGAGCCACCCCCGACTTGGGCTTCGGGACGCGAGTCGCACTTGGAGTGATGACGCAATCCCATCCTGCCTTGTCCGCATACTCGTGAATCCCTGCATAGGTCTCCAGATGTCGCTTGTGACCCCATTCCATTTCGAGACAAATAGCGACTCGCTTTGGACTCTTGTTGTCTTTTCTTTTCATTAAGCTTGAATCTTTGGAGAAGGCCAAGTCGCGGGTCAATCCTGCATGACGCAAAAAAGCGATAAAATTACGCTTAAAGGATTTCCAATTGATTTGTCGTTTTGAGGCAATACGTTATGGAATCAATCCTACAATGGACACTCTTGCATCCAGGTACGACATCGCTATCGTCGGAGGCGGACACAATGGTTTGGTTGCCGCTTGTTACTTGGCCAAGGCGGGTCTAAGTGTTCTGGTTCTCGAACGAAACCCTGAACTTGGTGGAGCGACTCGTTCTGCCAAAGCCTTCGAAGGAGTGGAAGCCAAGCTGTCTGTCTACTCCTATCTGATCAGCCTCTTCCCACAAAAGATAATAGATGATCTCGGACTCAACCTCGAGCTCCTATTCCGACGGACTGCTTCCTACACTCCTGCTTTTGAAAACGGCAATTTCCAAGAACTACTTCTTCGTAATGATGCTTCCGATGGGAATCGAGATGCTTTTATTTCCCTAACGGGTTCCGATTCAGATTACCGAGGTTATCTGGAATTAATTGCGATGCAGGAGAAGGTGGCCTCGTCGGTTTGGCCAAGCTTGACTGAACCTCTTCTTTCCCGAAAGGAAATGCGCGGGCGACTGGACGACGACGGCAAGAAAGCTTGGCAATCCCTCGTGGAGGAACCGTTGGGTGTGGTGATCGAAAAGCTGATTTCAAACAACTTGGCTCGAGGTCTCGTGTTCACGGATGCTAAGATTGGCGTGTCGACGCATCCGCACGATCCAAGCCTACTGCAGAATCGTTGCTTTCTTTATCATGTCATCGGTCGGGGAAAGGGGGAATGGCGTGTTCCGCTGGGTGGTATGGGAGCATTGGTTGATGAGCTCATCCGGGTCGCGCTCTCCACGGGTAAGGTTACTTTCGCTACCCGAGTCAAGGTCACCTCGGTCGGTTCGAATTTGAAGAATGCTTCCTTGGCCTTCGAGGTCGATGGGCAGAACCTGGAGGTTGATGCTCGTTTCGTTCTATGCAATGCATCGGCTCTAGAGCTTGGGAGGTTGACCGGCAAATCCATGGAACCCGAGATAATCGACGAGGGGGCCGGATTCAAAGTCAACATGCTCCTCGAAAGACTACCCCGACTCCTCTCGAAAAAATACTCGTCTGAGGAAGCGTTTGCGGGTACCTTTCACATCAACGAGGGGTACGAGGAGATGGAGGTCTCTCACCGTTCGAGTGTTGCCCGTGAGATGCCCGCAAGCCCTCCGGGAGAAATTTACTGCCACACCCTGACCGACGATTCCATTCTTTCTGCCGAACTCAACGCCAAGGGCTTTCATACCCTCACGCTTTTTGGCTTGGACATGCCCTATCGACTATTCGAGGAAGACAACGGAAAAGCCCGCGATGAGGCTTTGCAAAGATACCTTGCCGGCATCAACCGGTTTCTCGAGGAACCGATCGAGGACTGTCTTGCCAAGGATGCCAACGGCAAGTACTGCATCGAGGCCATGAGCCCGGTCGACTTGGAGAAAAAGATTCACCTGCCCAAGGGAAACATCTTCCATGGCGACCTCACCTGGCCCTTTGCCGAAGACGAGGAGGAAGTCGGCCAATGGGGCGTGGAGACCGAACACCCGAACATTTTCCTCTGCGGATCCTCGGCCAAACGCGGAGGTGCGGTCAGCGGCATCCCCGGGCACAACGCCGCCAAGAAGGTCCTGCAGGAAATCATGGACGGAAAGCAATAAATTCAATACGAGTAACCCCATGAAACTCAACGAGACCAGCCTCCTTCTTTACTTTACCTTGCTCTCCTTCGGATTCGGGATGCAAGCATTTGCCGACGAGTTACCCCCGGGACTTGGGAAACAAGTATCGGGCGATGAGTTGCCCCCGGGGCTCGAGCTAGCCATTAGCAACCCGGCAATTCCGGTCATCGTGGATGCGACCGTCCTGCGTTTCAACAAGGAGGGGTATGGTGAGATCAAGGTGAACAAGGTTTACAAAGTAATGGCAGCCAAGGGGAAATTCGTTCCGCCAAAATGGGTTCGAGGTTATGGTTACGCCGGTTCGGACAAGATTGCCCCCTTGCGGATCGTTTCCGGCGGACGACCCGGCAGGTTTCTTTTTTTCCTCGATGGAGACCTCCTCTATTCGACTTACAACAACCGTTTCCCCATCCGCGAAGGAAAGAACGGGGAACTTGAGGTCGGGGTTGGGTTTAATGGCGGAGGCGGTCCTTGGAAAACGCTGAAGGAAATCGTTCGAAGAATTCCTTTAGCTCCAACAAAAAAAAACAAAAAATAATGAAAAAAACCATTATCTCCCTAATGGCTTGCCTTCTATTCGTCAGTTTCTCAAACGCTGCTGACCCAAGCTCGGACCGCTGTAAAGTCGAGTTTTTCGAAAAGCTCTACAAGACCAAGATCGTCGGCGTGAAGTTGCTTGAGGAGTACCCTGATCCTGATCAGTTTTATTCCGCCATAGCCAAGCAGGTGGGCATTCCGAAGATTGCACTCGATGCGGTCGATAACCAATTCGGCTGGAAGCAAGACGACGAGAATTTCTTAGCAGTCATAGTCAAGGGCGGAGGGACTTCCGATGATTGGGGGGTAATGGTCACCAAGTTTCCAACCGGCCTCAAGACTGCAAAGAGCAAGGAAGAAAAGATGAAATTGCTCAAGAAAATGGAAATGAAGATGGTCGTGATCGGTTATGACGGAAAGATTTTCTTTCCCGAGAAAAAGAAAAGAAAGACGGCGCCGAATCAGGATTAATGGAACCGTCTGCCTTTGCGCCGCTGCTCCAATGATTCGAGCTCTTTGTATTTTGTCTATCATAAGCGGAACTGCCTGTTCGGTGCTCGAACAGACAAAAACGCAAGAATTCCAGATGACATGGAAAATCGATCCTAACGACAAAAATGGAGAAAATTCTCTGGTAGAGCTTTCTTTCGTCGATTTCCCAGGACACTACGTCGGCGAATATTCGAATCAATTGGCGGATCACTTGAAGAAAGAAGGAAAGGAAGAAGTGTCTGCAACCTTTGAACTCTCACGGGATGCGTTCGGGAATGTCAGTTACAGTGTCCGCGAAATCGCGGGGCTTAAGCAATGGGCGGCATCCTTTAGCTACGGAGGCACTTCGGGATCGCCCGAACGTTCGCCTTTCGAATGAAACTTTTATCCATACTCTTCTGCATTTGCTTGGGCGGTTGCCTCGATTTCGGCGAGGACGTCGAACTCACCGGAGCGGAGATCACGGACAAGGAACTTGCCGAGGTTACGAGAAGGACAGGAATCGATTTCCCCGAGGGCTCGGTCGGGCTCGGTTATTATTTTTTGGGCTCGGGAATCGATGATGCCCTCGCCCTCAAGGCCTCGATTCCCGACAATAAACGATTGGATTTCCTGAAGAACGAATTGTTTGAAAAGGGAGACAAATCCAAAGCCTCCATCCGGATCGGAAGAGATCAACCTTGGTGGAATCTCGATGAACTCAAGGAACGGGAAGATCGCAAGATGGATCTGCCCAAAGGCAAATACGTCGAATGCGCCTTGGGAAAAGAAAACGGGAAGTGGACCGTCTACGTTTCTTGGATGTCAACCTGAAGGGACTTGCTAATGGAACACTCTGACTTTGGGAAACGCTTCGCCGGCAAGATCGGCATCGGGGAATTGATGGATGACTTGGGCAATGCCTTGGTTGCGGATCCGGCCCCCCTTATGCTCGGGGGCGGAAACCCTAGTCACGTTCCGCAGGTACAGGCCTTGTTCCGCAAGCGCATGGAAGCCATCCTCGCCGAACCTGGGGAGTTCGAGCGTTTGATTGGGAACTATGACACTCCGCAGGGGTCGAAGAGTTTCATTGAAGCCTTGGTCGAGCTTTTCAGAAATGAGTTCGGTTGGAATCTTGGCCCCGAGAACATCGGCCTGACCAACGGAAGCCAGAATAGTTTCTTTTATCTCTTCAACCTCTTTGCCGGTCGGTTCGGGGATAGCAGGCGGAAGAAGATTCTCCTGCCTCTCGCTCCCGAGTACATCGGATATTCCGAAGTTGGACTGGAAAAGGATTTCTTTCAGGCCAATCGCCCTGAAATCTCTCGACTGAACGACCATATCTTCAAATACCAAGTCGACTTCGAAAGCCTTGAGCTCACCGACGAGGTCGGAGCGATCTGTTTCTCCCGTCCGACCAACCCGACGGGAAACGTCGTGACGGACGAGGAAGTCAATAGGTTGCGGGAATTGGCGAGCAGGCATGGCGTTCCACTCGTTATCGACAACGCATACGGCACTCCGTTTCCAAACATCATCTACGAGGACGTCCGTCCGGTTTGGGATGAAAACACAATTGTTTGCATGAGCCTTTCCAAGCTTGGTTTGCCCGGTTTGCGCACGGGGATCGTGATCGCCCAACAGGAAGTCATTCAAATTGTTTCGCGTATGACTTCGGTGTTTAGCCTCGCTCCGGGTGGTGTTGGCCCGGGGCTTGCCCTCGACCTTGTTTCCAGCGGTGAGATAACCAGAATAAGTCGCGAGATCATTCGCCCCTTTTACGAGAGCAAGGTGAAGCGAGCCGTTGTCCAGTTGCAGGAGGAAATGTCGGGGGTTCCCTTCGCCATCCACAAACCGGAGGGAGCCCTCTTTCTCTGGCTTTGGTTCGAGGACCTCCCAATAACCAGCCGCGAGCTTTACGAGCGACTGAAGAAAAAGGGCGTACTGGTGGTCTCCGGGCATTATTTCTTTCCCGGACTGGATGAGCCATGGCGCCATAAGGACGAGTGCATCCGGGTGACCTACGCCCAGGACGACGAGGTGGTGGAGAAGGGACTCTCGATCATCGCCGACGAAGTAAAGCAGTTATACTCCTCACAATAACAAAACTTCAGACCGGTAGTCTTTGTTCGGTCGCTGTCGGAAATATCTTCCATAGCTCTTCCTCTTAAAGTCTTAGGTTCGACCAGCTGAAATGAATGACTCGGAAAAAATCTAACAAATTTTTCGCATAGGAGTCTTATTCAAAGGGTAACCCTTCAATTCTAATTCTTCTCAAAGTACTCATCATGCGCGCAATAACATTACTTTTCGCACTCTTCTTCTATTCTTTCATTGGCTCGGTTCGTGCTCAGGACGTCCGCTTTCCGGCCATCCTAATCAAAGGGGCCGACCTCACCCTGATCGAGTGCGAAATTACCCGCGTCCTTGACGACGGGACGATCTCCTTCAAGCCAACCGGTGAAGGCGGGCTCGAGCAAGGCGTCGTCTATGCCGTTCTGGTTAACAAGCGCGAAATCACCCGCATCCAGGTATCGGAGGAAAAAGCCAAGGCAAGCTTGGCCAAGCCCGTGCCCGGACACCGTAGCCTCAAGGGCGTCCCCAAGGGAACCAAGGTAATGCTCCAAGCCGTCGAGGGAGGAGGGGCCTCGAAATACGTCCCGCTGCGCATGGACGAACTAACGATCGACGTGAAGGTCGTGGCCAACCTCGCGGTCACCACCCTGAGCATGAGTTTTCATAACGACCTGAACCGCGTGCTCGAGGGACGCCTCAACTTTCCCCTTGGGGAAGGACAGACCGTTTCGCGCTTCGCCATGACCGTCAACGGCAAGCTTCGCGAGGGCGTGGTGGTGGAAAAGGCCAAGGGTCGACAGGTATTCGAAACCATCGTCCGCCGGGGGATCGACCCTGGTTTGCTCGAGTGGACCAAGGGCAACGTCTTCAAGGCCCGCGTCTACCCCATCCTCGCCAAGGGGGACAAGAAAATCGTCATCGCCTACGAGCAGGAACTCAAGGATGCGGGCAAGGGATTTCTCTACTCCCTGCCGCTTCACTTTCAGGCAAAGGTCGACCGCTTTCACCTTCGGGCAGAAGTGTTCAAGCAGGACATTGCACCCGACCTAGGTTCCAACGAGCTGGCCAACCTGCGCTTCGAGAAGTGGAACGAATCCTTCCTCGCCGAGACGACGAAGGAAAATTACCTGCCCAACCAGAGCCTCGCCTTCCAGCTCCCCAAGCAGGCCGACCGTCAGCGCATCTTCGTTGAGGGACCAGACGAAAAAACCTACTTTTATCTGAGCGTGAACCCCAAGGTTATCCGAAAGGCTAAGACCCTGCCCAAGAAGGTGGGCCTGATCTGGGACGCCTCTGCCTCAGCTCGTAGCCGGAATCTGGAAAAAGAACTCGCCGTTCTCGGTGACTACTTCTCGGAAATCGGAGACCTCACGGTCACTTTGGTGGTTTTCCGAAATGAAGTTGAGCAGGCTCGTGAATTCACCGTGCGAAAGGGTGACTGGAAAAAACTCGCCGACGTATTAAGCAAATTGCCCTACGACGGAGGTACCCAGCTCGGGGCACTCGACTTGACGAAATATGCCTGCGACGAGTTCATCCTCTCCACCGACGGCGTATCCAATTTCGGGAAATCAGAACTTGCCCACGGCAAGGCCCCGGTCTACACGCTGAACTCTTCCCCCGTAGCCGAGCACGCCTATTTGCGCTATGTTTCTCAGGCCACCTCAGGGGCCTACCTGAATCTGGCCAACCTGACCAAGACCGAGGCTCAGGCCAAACTTGTCTCGGTTCCCTACTCCTTCCTCGGCGTCAGGCAAGAGGGTGAAGGCGTTACTGAGACCTATCCTCGAACCGCCGTTCCGGTCGACGGTTCCTTCTCCTTGGCCGGTATGCTCAAGGGTCCGGGCTCTGCCATCACTTTGGAATTCGGTTCGGGCGGAAAAGTCCTGCACACCGAAAAGATCACTCTCGACCGCAAGGCTCATGGCTCGGACAGCGGGCTTGCCCGGCGCATCTGGGCCCAGAAGAAAATCGCCGAGCTGGAGCTTCGCCCGAACAAGCATGAGGATGAAATCACCGAACTGGGCCAGGAACATTCCATCGTTACCCGCAACACCTCACTCATCGTGCTCGACCGGTTGGAGGATTACGTTACCCACCGCATCATCCCCCCCGAGTCCGACCTGTGCCAGCAATACCTCGCCAAGATCGAACAGCAGCAAAAGATTGAGGACTTGGGACGTGAGGGACGGATCGCGGGCGTGGTGAACAAATTCGAGCAGCGAGTCGCCTGGTGGAACAATACCTTTAAGTTCGGCACGGGCAAGCCCCCCCGGTTGAGCAAGAACAATGAAAATGAGGGTGGATTCTTGATCGGCTTGCGAAATTTTTTCTCTTTTGGGACAAGAACCGCCGAGAATGATTTCATCGAAGGTCCACGTGAAAGTTCTAATGCAGAAATAGAGCCCTTCGCTAGTGCTGATGAGGTACTTATCCAACAAGACTCTTTGAACGAATCGGCGCTTATGCCCCATGTTCTGGCTGAGGTCATTGCCATAAGCGATGATTCCCTTGATCTCTCCTTGGACGGCGCGCCTTTTGAGGCTAGGGTTGAAGAAAGCAAAAGTCGAGACTCGGGTCCACCTCCCGCAGGTGCAATCAAGCTTAAGAAGTGGAACCCGAAGACCCCTTACCTCGCTAAGCTCAAGAAAGCCAAAGCCGGGGAGTGGTATCCCGTCTACCTCGAGCAACGCGAGGAGAACGAAGGCAGTTCCGCCTTCTTTCTCGATGTCTCTGATTTCTTTCTCGAGAAGAAACAGCCCGGGCTCGCCCTGCGCATCCTTTCCAACGTGGCCGAGATGGAACTCGAGAACCCGCAGTTGCTCCGCATACTCGGCTACCGGCTCATGCAAGTTGGCCGACCCAAGCTCGCGGTCGCCGTGTTCGAGGAGATCCTAAAGATGCGCGAGGAAGAACCCCAGTCCTACCGCGACCTAGCCCTCGCCCTCGCCGCCGACAAGCAACACCGGCGGGCCGTCGACCTGCTCCGCCAAGTTGTGGAAGGCAAATGGAACGGACGCTTCCCCGAGATCGAGCTGATCGCCCTCAACGAGGTGAACGCCATCATCGCCACCTGCGGAAAGGAACTCGAACCGAGCAACCTCGACAAGCGTCTCCTCGAGAACCTGCCCGTTGACGTGCGGGTCATCCTGACCTGGGATGCGGACAACACCGACATGGATCTCTGGGTGACCGACCCGAACGGAGAGAAATGCTATTACGAACACCGTGACACTTATATCGGTGGGCATATCTCGCGCGACTTTACCGGTGGTTACGGACCCGAGGAATTCCTTCTCAAGCGGGCCCAACCCGGCAAGTATCTGGTGCACGTGAACTATTACGGTAACCGCCAGCAAGTCATTGCGGGCGCCACCACCATCCAATTGGAAATGACCACAGACTTCGGAAAGCCCATCGCCAAGACCGAGGCTGTCACTCTGCGTCTGCAGGGATCCAAGGAAGTGATCAAGGTCGGCGAGTTCGTGATCCCCGGGAAATCGAGCAAGCAAAACCGCGTCAAGACTGGCAGGAGAAAATGAATAAATTCAAACTATACCTAATCACCTGCTTGTTGCCCTTGCTCGCCAGTTCCTGCAGCTATTCCAGTTCCACGGGTTGGAGCTTTTCAGACAGCGATTCAGTTAAAGAAGAAAAGGAACGACGCAGAAAAGTGGACCAGAAAACGGATAGAATTCTCGAAGTCGGAAGAACAACTGACCGGGCGAAAGCCCGCAGGCAGGCCAAGGAAGAAGTTTTTGAAGATGAATTCTTCCGCTCAAGCCGTCCATGAGGTTTTTCTGACAAACCTTTTACCTAGCTCGAACAACCTCCTGCCTTGCCCGTGTTATAAAATCTTGGATGATAACGAAACCAATCATAGTTTCCTTTCTGCTGCCCCTCCTCCTTGGCATGGGTTGCTTTTCCAATGATAACACCGCCCGCTTCGGCAAGGACCGCAACTTTCCGGACCTGGATTACAACGGTGACGGAACCTTCGCCGATCACGGCAGAAAAGCCGCCTTCCACCGTTTTACCCTGGACCTTGGCGAAGTCGATTTGAAGGAAGCCTCTACCCGAATCAGTGAATTGAAAGGACTCCCGGCAGTTAAGTTCGTATGCTACCTACGGGTCGATTATCCGCTGCCCCTGCCGGGAAAGCCGACGGAATTCAAGGCGGGGGAACTCGTACTCGAAATGACCTTGAGGGATCAGCACGGCAAGGAAGTCTTTACCGAGAAAGCTCCATTGAGTCGTTGGAAATGGTCGGGTTCGGTTGGAGCTTCGAAAAGCGACCTCTACACGCCCAAGACCATCTTCACTCCCGAGAAAGGGAAAACTTACAAAATCACCCTCAAGCTCGGAAAAGGAAATCTCGAAGCGCCTAAGGGCCGGTTCTTGCTCATGGGTGGAGGATGGAAGGCATTTTAACTAGAAATAATCATGAACAGAATACATTTGATCCCCATCACCGGCCTTGCCTGCCTTGTCGTCCTTTCTTCCTGTGAAAAATCGTATTGGAAGAATGATGCAATGAAGAAGGCTATCTCTACGACTTCCTTCGCAAATGCTCATATGACTTGCGAAGCCTATCGGGTGGACGATTCTTATCCGGGCGAAGGGAAAAAGCAGGAAAGTGACTCCATACATGGTTATGCAATCCTTTCGGATGCAGTAACCTTGACCTTCGTATCGCGGAAAGAACTGTCTTCGATCATAGAAAACCCGGACACCTATTTTCGTCACTCAACCCCGATTGATTGTTCTTTTCGACCTGGAGTTGCTTTCCGTTTCAAAGATAAGAAGACGAACGTCGATCTGCTGGTTTGTTTCAGTTGCAATGAATTGAGGTATTACCTCGACGGAAAGGTTGTTGGGCAAAGTTATTTTAAATCTCAAGAACTCCGTGCCTTGGTCAAGAAACTGTTTCCTAATGACAAGAAAATCCAGACTCTCAGGAATTGACGGGAAATTGCTGGGACAAACGATTTTCTATCTCGAGCTGTTTCATGAAACCATACCTTACCAAAGCTTTGCTACTGGTTTTAATACTTTCCACGATCGCCGGATGCAGTACTGCAAAGGTGGAAACATTGGTCGGTGGAGACGAAGCCTATGCCTTGGTTTCCGACCTCTCCAAGGCTACGACCTGCGAGGCCTACCGGATTGACGGTTATGCCCGCGGGGCAAAAGCGGATAATCCCAAGAACCTGTACGGATTTCCGATCATCTCAGGACCAGTTCCCATCGACGATGCGTCCCAAGCGACCTTGTCGAAGGTTCTCACCGACCCAAACTCTTACCTTTGGGATGTCGCAAAGGGCTGCGAGTTCTTACCGGGCGTGGCGCTGCGTTTAGCCGCCGACAAAATCCAAGTGGACGTACTCATTTGCTTCTCGTGCGACGAATTCGCGTTCTACCTCAATGGAAAGCATGTGGGTCATGAGGACTTCGATCCGCGTCGAGCCGACCTTCTGCGTATTGCCAAGAAGCTATTTCCGCAGGACGATAAGATCATGTCGCTCAAGTAAACCATCGCTTTTTAATCTCATTTTGCTCATGCTTATCCAGACTCTACTAAATCCCCACCCCAGAAAATGAAAACCATCCTGCTTCCCCTTAGCTCTTTGTTACTGGCCCTTTGCTGCCTGGTCCAATTGAACGCCATCCCCATTCCCGGTGGCAATGGCGGTAAGCAGGCTCCTCCCCTGATAACAAAATCCGGTGGGATCGAAAGGGACTATCGCGCGGGCAAACTGACCGAGGCCCAGGAAAAGATCGTCATCGCCTTGGCCAAGAAGCAGGGCGTCGCGAAAGTCGCCAGGATATCCACCATCAACTTCTTTCCCAGCGCGGCCCGAGGCATTCGGGTGGATGGCGCCAAGGAAATCAATGGACGGGAAGTGTCTTACAAAGTCCTGAGCGTCAATCTCAAGCCATGGTTTCATCCTGGCGGGGGTCCTCGCAAAGGGGATGTCCAAATGGGCGATTTCTGGGCCGGCAAGGCATATGAGAGAAAACAAACCATTCTAAGGGTAGGTGAAACGGATTACCTTTGCGGTTCGATCCGCGGCATCGAGATCAAGGAATGTGAAGCCATGCTCGGCCTTTTTCTGGCCGGTGAATTCACCTATAACCCGGGGGCAAGAATCAACGATAGGCTTTTGGACCAAGTCGACTGGAGCAAACCCAGCAGGTTCGGCAAGCGAGGCGACGCTATTTCTGTCGGATTCCTCCACAAGGGAGGAGCGGGGTCCGGATTCTTCGACATGGAGGTTGAGTTCGTTGGCGGCAAGCTGAACATCAAGCAAATGTTCCAAGCAGTTCCCTGAGACAAATACTTTAAGAGGTTAGGGTGAAAGCCAAAGCAAAGCAGTCGCTTTCTACCTTTCTCTTTAACGTCATTTCGTTGGCGAGTTTTGAAGCATCGGCCGCAGTTGCGCCATATGCTGAGGAGCATATGGAAAAGGAGGCTACGCTGATCGTAAGCGGAAAGGTCGTGTCCATATCCTCCAAAACTCAAAAA
This sequence comes from uncultured Opitutales bacterium, assembly GCA_905612515.1. Taxonomy (GTDB): domain Bacteria; phylum Verrucomicrobiota; class Verrucomicrobiia; order Opitutales; family Seribacteraceae. The sequence goes on from CAJQSI010000003.1 coordinate 45,767, forward strand.
TCCACGCATGAAAGCGGCCTGCTTATTGCCCGTGATCAGATTTTCAAGATCACGGTCAAGGTTTCCTCCTTGGCCAAGGGAAAGGGCGTGAAGGCAGGAGATGAAGTTCACTTTCAGGCATGGCGACCCTCTACCCGATTTCCGCCCATGCCCGGGCCGCAGGGGCATCAACCGATCCCCGCGAAAGGAGATCTCGTAAAGACCTACTTGCTCTACAATAAGAAAACCAAGACCTACCATCCGTTCATGCCCAACGGGATCAAGATTCTCAAGGAGGCAAAGGAAGCGAAATGAGGGGCTTTACCCCTTTGTTTTTAGAGCCTCCCTATTGATCCGCAACTTGAGATCGTTGATGCAATAAATTTGGAATCCTCTTTGATGTATCGCAAAAAAGAGAAAGAAATACGCAAATAGAGGTGAATTAAATGTGGCATAAGGGGAGCTTCCAAACAAATATGAAACAATCTTTAATTAACTTCACTTCAGAAACGATCAAATCCAATCACTTGATTGAGTCTCTTTGAATTCATGTTTCCCGCATTAGTCATCCGCAAACCCCATTAAATCATGATGTCCTTTTCCCTGCTTTCCACTCTTCTTCCCCTTCTGCTGGGGCCGGCGCTTTTCATGATACCTAACGTGGGCGTCACCCTTCCCAATCAAGCCCCACCTGATCCCGTCGCGGATGCGGCCCGCTTTGAAACCGTCTCCAAGCAACTCGATTCCGGTGGTGTCCTCTACGGTTACGTCAGCGTGGACGGCGACCTCACTGCGATCGGTGCATACGTCAAATCCTTCATGGACGAATTGCGAAAGATCGAACCTGACGTCCCCCCTGTTGATGTTTCCGCCATTTTGAAAGTGTCCGGCTTGGACTCCATTTCCGCCGTTGGCTTCAGTTCCAAGAGTGTGGAGGGCGGGTTCCGCAACAAGAGCTATTTGTATACGCCCAAAGGTCGCAGGGGACTCCTTCGCGTTTTAGGTGGCGAATCGAAACCGTTCGACGTCGTCAAGCTGGCTCCTGCAGGATCGGATTTCGTTTTCGAGCAGGACTTGAATCTCAAGGTGGTTTACGAGTCGGTTCAGGAAGCTCTCGTGGCAGGTATGGGTGAGCAGGGAGCCCTTTTCAAGGCAATGATGGATGGAGCAGTCAAGCAACCGCTCCCTCCTCCTATCCCCTTTACCATGGAGAAAGTATTGGCTGACTTGGACACCCAGATTACCGTAATCATAGACGCCGATCCCGATAAGAAGATCAGTTTTACTCATCCCGACGCCAAGGGATTGCACCCCCCCCTCATGCGCGCCGCCATCCTGGTCGACGAGTTGGGATGGGTCGCAGACGAACTGGCCAATATCCTCGAGCCCATGCTGGCGCATCCTACGGAGCGTCCTCCCGCCAAGATCGTGCGAGACCCTAATTGGGTCGGTGTGCAGCTTGCGATCGAACCCGAGCAATATGCCGTGATGGATGCCGACATCTTGGAGCTTTTCGGAAGGACGAACCCGGCCTTGGTCCATCATCGTCCGAGCGGTAAGCTAATCTTGGCCACGGGATTGGAGTTCGCGGAAAACCTCTTTATCCCGAAACCCAATCTGGCGGACGATCCTGCCTTTCGGAAAACCATGGCGGGTCTTCCAAAGAAAGGGACTGCCATGGCCTATGTGTCTCCCGCTCTCTTCTCCGGTCTTCGGGAGGTTTTCGAGAAGATTATCGATGCTGAGAATGATCGAGAAATTGGGCGAGCCGAACACCTTGTCGCCACCACCTTCCTCAATTTGTTTTTACCTAAGAATTCACGAGGGGAGGGGAGCGTGACCACCAATGACAAGGACGGGATTCTCACCGTTTCCAACTCCGCCCATTCCCATAAGGCCAATATCATCTCAAGCGCCGCCAGTCCATTGCTTATGGGGATTTCGGCTAGTTTACAGCCAACCTTACGGATGATGAATGACCTGGAGGCAGATCATGATCACGAGGGGCACGATCACGATAAATTGCTTGAGCTCGAGCTCGAGCATGGCGTCGAACCAGGCTTGAAGGAACGTCCTCCTCAGCGCGGGGATTGATACCGGACTATTGCTGAAATCAACCACAAAAGTATTAAGTACGATGATGAAAATTCTCACAGTCCTCTCAGCTCTTCTCTTGCCCCTGCTCGGAACGATCGGAGCTGCTCCTGCTCTTCCCTACCAAGCCCCGTCCGATCCCGCGGGGGAAGAGGCTCGCTTCGCCGCCGTTTCCGGGCAAGTCGACTTGGGCGGCGTTGTCTTCGGATATCTCAGTGTGGACGGCGACCTCACAGCTATCGGCGGATACGCCAACTCCTTCATGGAAGAAATGAGAAAGGTCCAGCCTGACGTCCCCCCTGTAAACGTTCCCGCCTTGCTTGAAATCACGGGCTTGGACGCCATTTCAGCAGCAGGCTTCAGTTCGGTTGCAACCGGCGACGGGTTCCGCAACAAGACTTATATTCACACACCCAAAGGTCGCAGAGGCCTGCTCCGTATTATGGGTGGTGATTCGAAACCGTTCGAAGTCCTTACGTTGGCGCCCGCCGGTTCCGATCTGGTGATCGAACAGGACCTGAACCTAAAAACCCTCTATCAGTCACTATTAGATGCGGCCGAGGTTCAGATGGGGGAGCAGGGCAAAGCCATGGTGCAAATGCAGGTCAGGCAACCCTTGCCACCACCTTTCGCCTTTACCCTTGAGAAAGTTTTGGCGGACCTCGATACTCAGGTCACCGTGATCATCGACGCCGACCCTACCAAAATGGTCAATTTGCCCGATGCCAAAGGAATGAAAATTCCTCAGTTGAGCGGGGCAGTCCTTATCGATGGTCTAGGATGGATTGCCGACGAGTTGGCCAAAGTTCTCGAACCAATGTTAGCCCAAGCTGGAAACAGAGCCCCGCCATTCAAGATCGTGCGCAACGCCAATTGGGTAGGAATGCAGTTGGCAATCGAATCCAAAAACTTTTCGGCCAATGACAGAAAGGAAATCAGCGAGCTCGGTTGGGATACAGCCATTCTGGCTCACCACCGTCCGAGCGGAAAGCTCGTCCTTGCCTCGGGTAAGGAATTTGCCGCCAAGCTCTTCTCGCCCAAGTCCGGCCTTGATCAAGACCCCGTATTCCAAAAGACCATGAAGGGCCTCCCCGTTGAAGGCACTTCACTCACCTATGCATCTCCGGTTTTCTTCGCGAGCCTCCGGGCGTTTTTTGAGAAGATGAACGACCTCGGAAACCCGAAGGAAAAAAGCCACAAGCAGGACGACTACTTGTTGGGTAGCACCTTCATCAACCTTCTGCTTCCTGAAAATGCCAGAGGGGAGGGGAGGGTGACCACTAACACCAAGGATGGCATGCTCACTGTTTCCAATTCCGCGCATTCTCACAAAACTAGCTTGATCACAGGAGTTGCAAGCCCTGTCGTCATGATGGTCGGAGCATTGTATTTTCAAACTAATATGGTCATGGAGGCAATGGACTTTCCCGAGGCAGAAGAAATCATCGAGGAAGTCGAGCAGGAGAACCGTCTTCGCCCGAACCAAGACTTCGAAAAGATTGGGGACTAAGTCCACATCCTCGTGCTAGGACCACCGAAAACAATTTCAAATCAACCTAGGAAACAAAAAAATATGAAACTCCATAGCGCAATCACACGCACTTTCACGCTCGCTCTACTGGCGACTTTTGCCCTGCCTCTTGCAGCCAAGCCGGTCAAGGTCTTCATCGTCATGGGCCAGTCAAACACGCTCGAGATGGGCCAGGTAAAGGGCGATAAAGAAGGCACTCTTGAACACGCCGTCAAGAACGAGAAACTGTACTCCTTCATGGTCGATGGGGCAGGGGAGTGGACGACCCGCAAGGACGTCCGCAACGTGCATGTCATGGGCAGCGGAGGTCCTGGTAAAACCCGGGAGATGCGCAACGACTGGCTAACCGTTTCCGGAGGAAAGATCGGCATAGAGACCGGAATCGGTCATCAACTTGGTGATGCCCTGGATGAACCCGTATTGATTCTCAAGAGTTCGATCGGCAACCGTAGCCTCGGCTGGGATCTCCTTCCTCCCGGCAGTCCCCGCCACGAGGTTGAGACGACCGACAAAAAGACCGGGAAGAAAATCACTTTGGTTACGCCCGCTCACAAGGATGAAGTTCGTCATTCAAGTTGGACGAAGGGCGAGGTGCCCGATCCGCCCAAGCATACTTGGCATGCAGGGCTCCAATACTTGGGGGACGTGGCTCGGGCCAAGGACGTGCTCAAGAACTTGGGCAAGTATTACCCTGACGCGACCGAATATGAGGTCGCCGGCTTCCTCTGGTGGCAGGGTGACAAGGACCGCTACAACGCGGCTCATTCAGCCGTGTACGAAAAGAACCTCCACCAGCTCTTCAAGGCTCTCCGCAAGGAGTTCAATGCACCCAAGGCCAAGATGGTAGTCGCCACCCTAGGCCAGACCAACAAGGACAGCGCCACCGGCAACGAGAAATTGATCATCGACGGCATGTTCGCCTTTGCCAAAGCGCACAAGGGTGAAGCCGCCACCGTCTACACCAACCCGCTGAGCATGGGTTCCTCTTCCAATGCTCACTACGGCGGAAATGCCAAGACCTACATGAACGTCGGAATCGGCATGGGCAAAGCGATGGTCGAGTTATTGAAAAACAAGTAGGCAAAAGTTCGTTACCGAGGCCAATGCACTTGAAGTCGGCCGACCGAGTCCGTCTTTGAAGTTTGGTTCAACAATCATTGATGAAAAATTTCTCTGCAATTCGATCAGTTCTCTTGAAATGGGCGACGCTCGTATTCACGTTTGGCTTATCCTTCTTACTCGCTGAGGAATTTGAAGCGGCGGGAAAGCCCATCAAGGTTTTCATCCTTTCCGGACAGTCCAACATGGTGGGAGCGGGAAAAGTGGATGGGGGAAGCAGTCGCTGGGGAAAACAGTTCATCGACCCGGTGGTATCGGTCTACAAGGGGGACTACGATCCTGAAGTGGACTACGACTCCATGGAACCGACCAAGACCTTGAAGCTAGAAGCATTCGGCGGCGTGCGCCCAACGCCCTATCCCGGTGGAGGTGTTCAAGTTACCCGTGGATCCGTCCGGGTAAAGGAGACGGGTATCTACGAGTTCCGTCCCGGTTACGGGGGATCGACATACAACGTCATGGAAGTCGACGGAAAGGTCGTCCACCGGCAGGAAGTCGGACTGAAGTCGATTCGCACGGAAATCAAACTGGAAGGTGGCAAGAAGGTTCCTTTCAAGATCACTTACTTCACCAAGCAGGCCAATGGCTTGGGGTGGATCGTCCGCCTGGACGTGCCCGGAGCCCTCTCGACCATGGTGAAATTCAAGGGAATGTACCCATACCTGATTGATGAGAACAGGCAATGGGCAGCTCGTGACGACGTCTGGTACAGAGGCGTGGTTACTGCGGTGGGAAATCGATGGTTGGGAGTTAGCGGAGGACGCATCGGTCCGGAAATTGGCTTTGGTCATGTTGTCGGCAATCATTGCGAGGAGCCGGTCCTCATTCTCAAGACCTCGCAGGGAAACCGTTCGCTTTCCTGGGACTTCCTTACTCCTGGTAGCAAGCGCTTCGAGTACGGCGGAAAGATCTACGCGGGATACAAGGAGTCACCGCTCTCCTGGGACAAAGGGACCACGCCCAAACCCATCAATTGGTATGCCGGCAAGCAGTACGACGACTGCTTCGGAGCCGCTCATCAAGTACTGGACGATTTCGACAAGGAGTTTCCTCATTGGAAGGGCAGGGGATACGAGATCGAGGGCTTTGCATGGTGGCAGGGCGACAAGGATCGCTACGTCGATGGGCATGCCTTTCAATACGAGAAGAACCTCGTTCGCTTGATCAAGACTTTGCGCAAGGAATTCAATGCGCCTAAGGCCAAGTTCGTCGTGGCTACCCTCGGACAAACTCCGAAGGATGCTCTTCCCGGCAACGACAAACTCATCCTCGATGCCCAGTTGGCCGTGGACGGCGCGACCGGCAAGTACCCGGAGTTCAAAGGAAACGTCTCCACTGTTTATACCCATCCGCTTAGCCAGGGCGGAGCCTCCAATAGTCACTACGACGGAAACGCCCAGACCTATATGGACGTAGGTGTAGCAATGGGTGAAGCCATGGTCGAACTACTCAAGTAGATTGGATGAAAGATACGAATCACGGAATGGTTCTACTAGCCTGTTCAGTGGTGATTTTCTCCGGAGCCCTTTGCTTGGGATTGGCTGGCTTGATCGAAGCCATTTCTCCGCATCGTGGTCTAGGTTATGAGGATGCGGTCGTAACTGCTGGATATGCCTTGCTCGCCATGGGCGGAATTTCTTTTTTGAAAACCTACTTTCGAAAAAAGGAATGAATTCGTCCTCAACCTTATGAAAACCATGAAAAATATATTCACCATCTTAGCCTTTGCTTGCGTTAGCTTCGCTGGCTACAGTGTTCACGCACAAGAATCGGCGGTTTCCGTTCAGGTGACGGTACCCGACGGCGGATGGAAAATCCGAATCGTTCAAGTTTACCAAACCTCCACTCACCTTCTCGTCGTTTCCGAACTCGAGCGAAGCCAGGGACTGGCCATTCAGGTCATCAGTCAAGCCAAGGACTCGGTAAAGATTAAGGCCACCAAACTGCCCGTCCGGCATTTCGTTCTGGGAAAAACCTGGAATTGGACGAACAAGGAGCCCTATGCTTTCCTTTTCGACCCAAAGGAACTTTCCAAGAAGGTGGCTGGAGCAAAACTCGTTTTCCAAGCGAAGCCCAAGGAAAATGCGACGGCCAAGGTCAGCTACATCGTGGTCTACAAGAAAGAGATTTTTACAGACGGGAAAACCAAGCAAGGGGAGACCCTGCAACAACTGGCCATGCGGCATTGCAAAGAACTGGGAGCCTCTTCCCCTAGCGTGCTCCGAATCATCAACGGCTTTGCCGCCAAATTCCCTTCCGGAAACGTTCCGAAGCTCAAGGCGCTCCCGGAAGTAAAATACATCGAGATGGACCAAGGCTTCTGAACTTAATGAAAAACAAAATCGATCGAACCCTTTTCGTTTTCCTTGTTTTCACCTTGGGTGAGTCAATTTTCGCCGAGGCGAAACCTCTACTGGATTTCAATGTGGAAAAGGTCAACTGGGGAACCCAAAGATATAAGTTCACCCTTATCAAGAATGAGGAAAAGATCGAATTGGGATCCGTCACCCTTCGAAATAAGCTAGCCAAGGATCGAGTCATCTTGACGGATGAGTTTCTTCTTCGCATCGAAGGCAAGCCGATTAGTTTGAACATGACCCAGGTCTGCCTGAAGGATCAGTATCTTTCACCCGTAAAAATCGAGTGTAAAGGCAAAGGGGACGAAGAGTTTCCAACCTTCAAAGCCACCATCAAAGACGGGCAGGCGAAAATTGACCTGCCCCCGACAGGACCACGAGATGGAATGATGGAAATCCCCAAGGGAACCGTTACCTCTGCGGCATTCATGCGTATTGTCACTCAACTCCCTCGCGTAGAAGGAGCGACCTACCGATATGATTTCGCATTGGAGGCAAGCGAAATGAACCTCAAGAAAGAGTATCTCGTCAAGGTGATCGGCAAGGAAACGATCATCTGCGATGGCGTACCTGTGAAATGCTGGAAAATCTCCCAGAATGGCGGCGGCATAGGCGAACAATTGTTTTGGGTGACCGAAAATGGTATCTTGCAACGCATATTGATGGATGGACGCAAACAGATTGATCTGCAAACGGGTGAACCGGGCGATTGAACTTCTTGCTCGCCTCTATCATTAACTGCAATCGTACCCAAGACATTCAAAGCCTCGCATACAAATTTGGAAACAAGAAAGTAAACTCATTATAAAAATGAAATTTAAAAACGTATTTAACGGCGGGTTGATTCTCCTCTCTATCGGCACAGTAAGCCTCGGGTTGGCCAAGGAGGAGGAACTTGCGCCTCTTACCCAAGCCGGGCTGAAGATCGAGGCCCATTACGCCAAGCAATTGGACGATCTGCGGGCTCGTTTAACCAAAGAGATCCCCTTCGATCCCGCTCCGACTACCGAGGAGGCTCGGGACAAGAAATTCGATTTCCCCGAGGTCGAACTCGGGAAGGGCAAAAAGAGCGGCGAACATTCCCTTGAGGAACTGTTCACCGAGGAGGAAGAACCGGGGAAAACGCCTCCAACGCAGGAAGAGAAAATGTCTTTCTTTATGACCAGCGATAAGCTCGACGACCTTCTGGTCAAGTTCGTCGTCCTCCTCGACGCCACACCTCGGGGTCTGGCGGAATTTGGTCAGCAAAGCAAAGCACATTTTGCCTTGACCGAGCGGTTGTTCTCGGACGCCGAATTGATGAATCGAATGCTCATCGCAGACGGAGCCCAATCCAAGCGAGTTCGACACGGTTACGGACCCGCCCGCTTCGGAGAGGCCATGGAAATTTACGAAGGAATACTAAAGAAGAGTTCAAAGTCCAAGAGTGGGATCCTCAACAGGCTGGCCTTGGCCATCGCCCTCGAGCACGCCTTGCCGGTCAAGCAGACGAATCCCTTGGTTCTGGAGGATGCTCCTGCCACGGTCGACCCGCTCAAGCGCTACCTCCACTACGAAAAGGCCTTTCTCGATGGCGAACTGGACCCGACCTTCAAGGAATTGAGCGTATGGAGCCTCCGCATGGTCGTGAACGGGGACGAACCGGACGAGACCTTGGTCTGGGGACGCCGCATGCTGCGCAACTTCAGACCCGACCATATCTACGAATCGAATTTCGGATGGCGCTACGTCGGAGTCGTCAGCTCGAACGTCCAATACGGCTCGGGTGACGTGAAGTACGACAGACCCGAATTGCAAAAATACCAGAACATTCTCATGAATGGCGGCATATGCGGAAGGCGGGCCTTTTTCGGCCGCTTCATCCTTCGCTCCTTCGGGGTTCCCACCACAGCCCGTCCGAGCCGAGGGCACGGCGCCCTCGCCCGATGGACGCCCGGTGGTTGGTGTGTAAACTTGGGACCGGGTTGGGGTTCGGGCTGGACAGCCACGCGCTACCGGAAAGATCTCGACTTTCTCGCAAGCTCCAAGGCCCGCAAAAACAAGTACGCGTTCCTCGAAGTCAAGAGAGCGCAATGGATCGGAGACGTTTTCGGAGAGAAAAGAATTCACGGTGATAATGACCAAAGCCTCACCTTCAACAGCCTCGTAACACTCAAACCCGATTTCTGGAATGGTTTGGCTCTGAACGCCCAAAGCAAGATCATCAAGGATTTGAAGGAAGTAACCTTGGAAGCTCTGGGCGAGGAGCTGGGGGAATCAAACAAGGCCACCATTGCCCAACAGGTAATCGCCTCCCCGGTCGATCCTAAGGAACATAAGATCGCCCGCGCCGAAAACGGCTCGATCTCAATCCCCTCAGTCGCCTACTCCAATCCGACGGGCAGCACACGAGAAGTCCTTTCCATGAAGAGCTTCGCGGGCGGCATGCAAATCTTTCTTCCCCGTTTTGCGCCGGAAGGCCTGACCGTTATGCGTGGAGGGACTTGGAAGGGAGAGGCAGGCGCCTGCGCCTCGGGCAGTCGAATGCTCAGCGGAGGCTACGGCAGGTATGAGAACTGGGGACTGCGGGCCGCAATGACGCCGCCGGCCGGGAAGAAACCAGCCAAGGAACTGACGCTCGATTTGGGTGATGGCGTGACCATGGAATTCATTTACGTAAAGCCCGGAACCTTCGTTATGGGAGGAGAGAACGAGAAAGGCGGCCGTTTCGAATGCGTGGAGGTACCGAAACACGTTGTGGGTCTCACCCAAGGTTTTTACTTAGGCAAGTACGAGGTGACCCAAGCTCAGTACCAAGTCGCCATGGGATCGAACCCCCGCCGCTCGACCAAGAACCCGGACTGCCCGGTTGACAACGTCTCCGAGCCCGACGCCCTCCAGTTTTGCATCCGGGTCAGTGAGATCGCTGACGTCGACGCAAGGCTTCCCACCGAGGCGGAGTGGGAATATGCCAGCCGTGCTGGAAAAAGTACCAAATGGTTTTTCGGGGACGATCCTTCCAAGATCGGAGACTATGTATGGTTCAAGGACAACGCGGGAGGAAAGTCCCATCCCGTGGGAGAGAAAAAACCAAACCCCTGGGGCTTTTACGATACCTATGGAAACGTCTGCGAGCGCATTTCCGACAAGTACCACAAGGATTACTACGCGAAGAGCCCGAAGACCGACCCGACAGGTCCCAAGCAAGCCATCAAATCCCGCTTCGGGTACAAGGTGACGGCTTCCAAAGCGGGCAAGTATTCCCTCGAAGCCAGGGTGGTTACGGCCAATTATGACCAGAGGATCAAGGTTTCGGCCAACGAGGGCCAGGAGTTAGCCATGAAAATGCCCTTCACCGAAGGAGTTTGGCAAAGCTCGCAACCCGTTGAGGTCACTCTGATCAAAGGTGAAAACCTTCTGAATTTCTGGCGCGACGAACCACCCCAAAAAGGCGTGGCGATCAAGGAATTCGTCCTCACGCCAGTAAAGTAAAACGATCATTCGGAAAAATTCAGAATAACTCGATAGCAGGATAAAAATACGATTTGGACCTTTTCTTTTCAATATTCTCGTGGGGAATTTGCCTCATCATCGGTGGCCCCCTTGCACTGCTCGGCTTCTTCCATCTATTCCTGCCCAAAGCAGCATGGTCGGTCTATCGTGGCTGGGGCAGACTCTGGGGCTCCGACCCCGAGAAGATTAATCCGGACTATAATTCAGGAAGCGCAATGCGCATAGTAGGTCTGGCACTGGGAATAGGTGGTATCGTAATCTGCTTCATTCCCAAAGTCATTGCGTACGTCCCAAGCTAAGATGCATTGGATAGGTTACCAATCGACTTTTTGTGTTGTCATAACCCTATTGGTCGCATCTTTCGGGCAGCTGTTTGGACAGAACACCTCTGCGGACGATAGGATTTTCAGTCCGGAGATAGACCCGGTCGCGCTGCACGAGCAAGCGACGCGCGCGTTGGATACCTATTGCGTTACCTGCCATGGTCCCGAGAAACAAAAGGGCGGCCTGCGATTCGATGCATTGGAGACAATCGACCCGGTGGACCTCCAGGACCTGTACGCTAACATGCAGGAAGTCGTCCAACTCGGAGAAATGCCTCCTGAGAAAGCCAAGCAACCGAAGGAAACGGAGAAAAAGATTTTATTGCAGTGGTTGGAGAGTCAACTGACGGGTGAGGCGTCCAAGGCTCTTGCTGAGAAACTCGCCCGGTTCGAGTACGGTAACGTGACTTCTCACAAAGATTTATTTTCGGGTGAGTACGCAGACTTGCCGGGGTACACACCGGATCGCAGATGGTTGATCAGTGAGTTTATATTCAATGAGAAAATCAATCGCTTGCTCAATTACCGCCCCACCCGGAAAATCTATGGGGCAACGTACAAGATTCAGGGAGACAGCGGAGTCCACTGGAGCCCCAAAACGGAGCATGGAAACAAGTTCCGCAGAACCATTACAAACCCGTTTTTGTTGCCCGAAAAAGTAGGAGTCCGCTACAGTTCGCGCAAGCGTTTGACGACTGGCCACCTTTTGACGATGGTGGGGAACGCCAAACGGGTTGCGGGGCATATGTCCTCCGCGTCCATCATGAAGGCGCACTACCCGGCAACATACGCGTTGATGAAGGCCGAACTGGACCAGCGCGACACCCTGCGTTCCCGCCAGAACTTCCTCAAGACGTATTCCTTCATGTCCCGACTGCTCGAAGAGATCTCTGGCGAAGAACATGAGAAGCTGCTGCCAAAGGTCGTCCGCCAAGACATCCCTTATCCCGGGCCACCGAAAGATCAGGCAAACGGCATTCAAAAGCGGCATGAAAACCTCGATTTCCTAGGACGGTTTGATCAGGAGGATATCCGGGCCATCCTCCGGGGAATCACGACCTACAAACAAACCGAATACAAGGTCGAGGAAATCACGGCCAAATCGGAATCGGACAACAAAGGCAATGCCGTTTGGGCTCCTTACAGGGAAGCCAACCTTGCTGAATACAACCACATCATCGAGCAATGTGAAAGGGACTGGTTTCTGGAGGGCGTGACCGACTACCGCATCGGCAACCGCATCACGACCATGAAGTTGTTCTACGACACATGGGACATGAACAGACTCTACCCCCACGTCGAAAAGGGGAACTTCTCCACACCGAAATACACACCACTCAATGACCCTGAGATGGCGGCCATCAGCAGCACGATCAAGAAGAACCGCAAGCAGGGCGACCGTCACGTCCGGATCATCGATAATTGCCTGTCTGACTGGCAGGCTGAATTCAAGGCGGCACGGGAATCCACGAGTGGCGAAGACAGCAGCTTGCTCGCCAAGTTCGTCATCGAGCTGTATGAACAAATCCTCGAACGCGAACCAACGGATTCGGAGTTGGATGAAAACATAGGGCAATTCAGGCTGTACCTCTCGAAATTGGATCGGCAGAAAGCCATCGGGAAGTTGATTGAGTCCCTTGTCCTGAGCACTGAGTTTGCCTATCGAAACGAGTTTGGTCAGCGTGAAGTCGATGAACACGGTCGACGATTGATGTCGCCGCGCAATGCAAGCTATGCCTTTGCCTATGCATTGACCGACGACGGCCCGGATGAAACGTTGACCAAGGCAGCAAAAGAGGGAAAGCTGGATTCCCGCGATGACTATGAGCGTGAGGTTCGCCGGCTTCTGGGTATCCGCGACAAATGGAACGTCATCGACGAGAATGTTCAGGCCGCCAACCTCAACCCCAGCGTCACGAACCAACCGATCCGAAAGTTGCGTTTCTTCCGGGAGTTTTTTGGCTACCCGAAGGCGCAGAACGTCTTCAAAGACGACTCGCGTTTCGGAGCGGGGCGTCACGAGCAAGCGGTCAGTCGGTTGATCGAAGAGGCGGACATGCTGGTCGAGCATATCCTAAAAAAAGACGAGCAAGTCTTTGAGACGTTGCTGACGTCCGACGAATTCTACGTCTTTCACAACGGAGACAACGCTTCGATGAAAGCCGCGTCCGATGCGCTGAAAAGCATTTACGACAAGTTCAAGGACAAAGACTGGCAGGCATGGAAACCGGAAGACGTCGCCCCGCACGAAGCTTTTTTGAGAACCCACTGGGAGTTTCAACGTGAGAAACAAGGCGATCACCCTAAAATCCTCAGGAAGCTCCAAAAAATGATGGAAGGACTTGAGCTGCACTTCAGTGAAGGCCAGTCCGGTGCCTTGCCATACATGAAAAACGGCATGGGGTTCTGGCACGGCGGACCGGTGCTCGGGCGGAGCGGACAACAGATGCGGGGCGAACAAGTCACAACCTACTGGAATCTCAACTGGAAGACTTGGGACTATCCACCCCACCAACCAGCCACCATCCCCAACCGGAAAGGGATTTTGACCCATCCCGCCTGGTTGATTGCCCACGCTCAGAACCTGGAGACGGATCCTATTCACCGTGGCAAATGGATCCGTGAGAAGTTGTTGGCCGGAACAATTCCCGACGTACCGATCACCGTGGATGCCGTGATTCCGCCGGACCCTCACAAGACCCTTCGCCAGAGGATGGAAAACCGCACGGGCGAATCCTACTGCTGGCGTTGCCACGAAAAGATGGATCCCCTTGGCTTCCCATTCGAGACCTACGACGACTTCGGCCGTTACCGAACTGCGGAGAACCTGGAACACTCGGAAAACTTGATTCAAGAAGCCAAGCGTGGTGAGGTAAACGCCTTCGGCGCTTCGCTTTCGGTTTACAAAACTTTGCCGGTCGATCCTCGTGGAGTTCTCAAGGGAACGGGTGACCCGAAACTGGACGGCAAGGTCGAAGATGCATTCGACTTGATCGACCGGTTGGCAAGATCGGAAAAGGCACGGCAGTCCATTATTCGCCATGCCTTCCGCTACTTTTTGGGACGCAATGAAACGCTTTCCGACTCCAAAACCTTGATTGACGCAAACAGAGCCTACCTCGACAATGAAGGTAGCTTCGACGAAGTGATCGTTTCCCTGTTAACCTCAGACTCATTTATTTACCGCAAACGCAACACCAAGGAATAAAGCATGTTGATCAACCGAAGAGAACTTTTGAAGAGAACTGCCTTGGGAACGGCCAGCCTCGCCCTCACACCCTCGTTTACCCACCTAAGAGCCGCTTCAGCGAAGCATTCGGTTCGCTTCCCGCACCGGTTCGTCTTTATTCGGAAGTCCAACGGAAACTTGCCCACCCAATTCGGCCTTCCCTCCTTTTCCGCCGAAGAGTTGAAAAAGCACGAGGAGAAGGAATCCTTAGAGGTTGATTTGTCGAAGCACGAACTGCCCGACTGGCTAAAAGGGCTCGACGAACATAAAGAGAACATGACCATCCTGCACGGCATCTCGATGTCGGTCAGCGGAGGCGGGCACTACTCCTACTCCGGTTGCATGGGGGCCTACAAAGCAGGCCGCGACATTCTCAGCAACATCAAACGGGCGACCATTGATTTCGAATTGGCCAAACTGTTTCCCTCTCCGTTCGGTCACGTCGAGATGTCTCTGGCGGTGCCTCACGGGCGTGACCACAGAACCGGTATTGTTTCCGGCTATTCCGCTCCGGCGGCCAAGCAGCGCAACTACTGCTACGCCGACCCCATGACGGCCCATCAAGAATTGTTCAAGTCGGTCACCAATACTTCCGAGGCAGAATCCGACCGCGCCCTCCTCGACTACTTACACGACAAGGAACGTCACCAACTCAAGGGGTTGGACGGTGATGAACGCCTCAAGATCAGCGATCAGGTCGATTCGCTTCAATCCATCCGCGACCGCAACGCCAAAGTCGAGTCTCTGGGTGCAATGATCAATCAACACCTACCCGATATCGACCCGATCCATGCAAACAGCGGCGCAAACGCAACCCTACCTCAGAAACAGGCTGCATTCACCGACGTGATCATCGGAGCGCTGGCTTCAGGACTCACCAACGTCGTTACCTATACTATTGACGACCTGGGCACCGATATCACCTCCCTGCCTGAGAATGAGCAGAAAACGAGTATCCACCAGATTGGGCATGGCGGCCAGATTTCTGGGGCTGCGAAAATGAGAGATGCCATCAAGACCCATCACATGAAGCAAGTCAGGACCTTGGTGACCAAGCTCAAGTCCATTCCCGAGGGAAAGGGTACGTTGTTCGATAACACGACGATCATCTACATGCCCGAAACGGGTGCTGGCCATCATGGCCCGGATAC
Source organism: uncultured Opitutales bacterium (assembly GCA_905612515.1). Taxonomy (GTDB): domain Bacteria; phylum Verrucomicrobiota; class Verrucomicrobiia; order Opitutales; family Seribacteraceae. The sequence continues at coordinate 61,042 of CAJQSI010000003.1, forward strand.
GGAGGCGCCGATGGTCCTCATGACCGGCAAGAACTCAAAGCTCGATCTTGCCGCTCGCTACCTTCGCTTGCCTTTTCACGGTACCGAAGGGCACAAGACGTTGAGCAATTGGTATACGACCTTGCTCAACGCTTACGGCAACCCGATTGAGCATTATGGTGATCTGGACCTGACCATGCAACGCAATCGTCTCAAGCAGACAGGCGCGATCGACAGATTTTTGGTCTAAGTCTTACGTGCGTCTTCCTTCGCATCCCGGCATGAAACCTTTCCATCAAAAAAGGTTTCCTCTCTTGCTCATGGTGTTCTGCTTTTCTTTCTGCCGGATCAGCAGCAACCCACATAAGAACCCACAGTTTCATGGGCTCTTTGCCTACCCATCCTCCTGATTGGTTGCATTGACTTCGGCGGGAGCCGGGAGAATGACGAGGTGAAAATCATCCAGGAGGAGAAATCGCCCAATGGTCAATACGTCGCCACCAGTTTCTCCTGTTCGGGTGGAGGTTCAGCGGGCTATTTCTATTTCAACGCCAACCTGCGCAAGCTGGGCGACGAATTGGATCAACTGGACGTCCTCATGGGCAAGCACAAGGATTGGAAGGCATTTGCGGACATCGAGGTTCGCTGGATCGACGACGAAAACGTAGAGGTTTCCTACAGACAGAAAGAATCACCCGCGTACAAGGAAAACAATGCGTCAAGGTGCAATCCAAATACGGCATCAAGATTCATCACCTGATCAAGAAAGAAGAACCGTAAATTCCCCTATGCTGTTGCCCCTCTCCCAAAAAACCGTTCCAATTCAATTATGATCAATGGAAAAACGATCCCCTTTTTGCCTGCTTTGCTTCCACTCGTTTTCTTACCTTCCATATGGGCGGCGAAGGCTCAGTCCTCGAAGGAGCAATTGGAGAAGATCGCCACCCACGTCGTGGTGGGCAAGGTCCAGGCGATTTACTCCCACAAGGAGCGTGAAGGTCGCTTCGAATACGATCGAACAGTGGCCGAGGTGAAGGTCGAGAAGGTGGAGAAGGGAAAGGTTTCGGGCGGCTTGGTCTACGTCCGCTACTGGAGCCGTGAATGGAAGGGTTTGGGACTTCCACCTCCTGGAGGACAATCCTACGGTCCTCAACCGAAGAAGGGGCAGACCTGCAGGTTTTACCTCGCCTGCAACGCCTACGACGGCTGGTCCAAGGATCAGAATCAGGATGGGGGCTACAATGTCGTCTACGTAAACGGCGTACAACCGATCGAAAAATAAGTTCCCCGACTGTATATTCTGTCCTACTTTATGACATTTCCCATGAAACAAAGCATCTTCTCCTTTTTCCTTATCCTTCTATCCGGGCACGCCCTGTTCTCAGCAGACAAGCCGAACGTCGTCTTCTTCATCGCCGACGACGTCTCCCAGGATGATTTCGGTTGCTACGGGCATCCCGTCATTCAAACCCCTCATGTCGACGCCTTGGCCCAGAAGGGCGTGCGGTTCGACAACGCCTACCTGACCACCAGCAGTTGCAGCCCCACCCGATGCAGCATCATTACCGGGCGCTACCCTCATAACACGGGTGCTCCCGAGCTTCACGTCCGCCTGCCGGACAGCCAGATCCGTTTCCCCGAGCTTCTCAGAAAGGCGGGGTACTACACCGTGCTCTCCGGCAAGAACCACATGTTCGGGAGCAAGGACCGGGCCTTCGACCGGATGACTGGAGGAGGAGGACCGGGCAAGGAGAAGGATTGGGTCGACCATGTGAAGGAGCGCCCCAAGGACAAGCCGTTCTTCTTCTGGTTTGCGGCCTCGGATGCCCACCGTGGATGGGGCATCTCCGACGATGCCCCGAAATATGAACCCAAGGATATTGTCATTCCTCCTTACATGGTCGATACCGAGGAAACTCGCAAGGACCTCACCGGTTACTACCACGAGGTGAGCCGTTTCGACCACTTCATCGGTCTGGTGACCGCCGAGTTGAAAAAGCAAGGTATCTTGGAAAACACCATGATCGTGGTCGCCGCGGACAACGGCCGACCCTTCCCCCGTTGCAAGTCGCGCATGTACAACAGTGGGATCAAGACTCCGTGGGTCGTCCACTACCCAAAGGTAATCAAGGAACCCTCGGTCACCCAAAGCTTGGTCAGCGTGATCGACCTCAGCGCCACCTGTCTCGAACTGGCTGGCGTAAAGCGCCCTGCCTTCATTCAGGGAAGAAGCTTTATGCCCATTCTCAAGGATCCGAAGGCTCAAGTGCGGGAAGTTGTTTTCGCGGAGCACAACTGGCACGTCTACAAGAACCACGAGCGCATGGTACGCTTTGG
>CAJQSI010000004.1 GCA_905612515.1 uncultured Opitutales bacterium
GGACAGTCGACGGTTCCGGCAGCGGTTCCGGCAATGCCGGAGGTTTTCCAGCCTTCCACCTTCCCACCAGTTTTGTGCCGTCCGATCGCATCAAGACACCTTCGCCATCCTGTAAGTCGTTAGACCAATTACCTTGATGGCGAGCCCCGTTTGGAGAGACAAAGGTGCCTTCTCCGTGCCGTTTTCCGTTTAGGAATTCTCCGATGTAACTGGAGCCATCCGTCCACTTGTAGCTACCTCGCCCCGTACGTTTTCCGTTTAGGTATGCACCTTCATAGATTTCGCCCGAGGTCCAAGTGAATCGGCCTCTTCCATGTCGAGCGTCTTTTTCAAATTCTCCCTCGTACTTGGATTTATCTTTCCACACATAGGTGCCCATGCCGTGTTTGCGGTTCGATCGGTCTACCATTCCTTCGTAGCGACCATCCGCAAAGTCGACATTAGCCTGCTTCGATGAATTACAGCATGACAAAAACAAGACCATTGCTGCCAATGGCACATGGGTGAGATACAAGCCTTTCATTGATCCATGAAACAACATTCCAAGATTACGGGCAAGCGTGTAAATGGATTTCCCTTGGCTTGTGTTTTCCTAATTATATTTGCTTATTGCTGGTAAATTCGCGAAAAGGAATCCTTCAGTGTTAGCGGAGAGGTGTCTGAGTGGTCGAAGGTACCCGACTCGAAATCGGGTGTACCGCAAGGTACCGCGGGTTCGAATCCCGCCCTCTCCGCCATTTCGTTAAACTTTGTCAAAACTTCATTACTGACGTGAAAGAAGAGGATTCCGAATCCGAATTGCCCGAATGCGTCGCGGATTGTTGTGCCTACCCGGCAACCTGTCTCTGGAATCGTCGCTGTATGGAAGAAGGCATGCGCCAGAGTAAAAAAGCCAAGATGGTTCGAGAGGAAACCATTGGTCGCGAGGATGGCGACGAAATGGAAAAGTGAAAAATTTGCTTTCGGGCTTGGCGGCGTTGCTTGTCTTTTGCGTGTCTTGCGGCGAAGAGAATTCCTCGAGGGGAAATAAAGGCGAATCGTCGCTTGAGGGGAAGGTTCGACTTATTGAAAGAGACCGAGCCGAAGCTGATCGTGAAGTCTTTTTCAACGAGAAAGAAGCCCAGCGGCACGAAGCAGTCTTCGTTCGGTTGTGGGATTCTATGCGAAAGGGTGAACCCTATGCCGCCTTGAGCATGTTTCCCTTCGAGAGAATGAGTATTCCTCGGTCCCAACAAACGACATCTCTCTCCTTTGGACCATATCCGATCGAACATATTGTTTTTACCGGGCAAATGGAAACCTTGGAACCAGAGACGACCAGAAAAATTTTAGGCACCGCCAAGACTTCGGGTTGGCGCATCGTACAGAGCGAATGGCATCATGTTACTTTCGTTCCTTCCACGGTCGGAAGCAACGCCCGCTCGGAAGTGTCCTTCGAGTTACACGCCGAGAGATCCGACATTCCCAAGCGAATCATCTTGAAAGGAATCCTTGAGGTGACTTGGAGTAATCCGGAGAATGATCTTAAAACCCCCATCCCAGGAAATCTTTCCGTCCAAGATTTGCAAATCTTCGAGAGCGAAGGAGCGACTCCTTTTCGAAAAATCGCCGTTATCGATCCTTCCGTCTTTCGGAAGCGACCATCCTGTACCCCTTTTCTTGCACAAGACTTGAATGGTGATGGCCTTTCCGAACTCGTCCTCGTCGGAGCTAATCTGTTATTTCTTAACCGAGGTGGCGGACATTTCGATCAGGCCGATTTTTTAAAAAAATCGCCGCAGGCACCACTAAACGTAGGTGTACTTGCGGATTTTACTGGGGATGGTCGCATCGACTTTGTGGGAGCGTCCGAAAAGGCCTCCAACCTGCTTCTTTTCGAAGGAGACGAAGTCGGTAATTTCGAGAAGTCGGGACGATCATGTTTAGCCGGCAATTTCGTTCACCCCCAAACCCTTACGGCCGGTGACGTGGATGGGGATGGCGACTTGGACTTGTTTCTAGGTCAGTACCGATCCCCTTATCTTGATGGTTCCATGCCCACGCCTTTTCATGATGCAAATGACGGCTACCCCGATTTCTTGCTTATCAACGATGGAACAGGCAAGTTCACCGACTTGACGGAAGCTTCCGGGTTGGTGGTTAAGCGCAAGCGCCGAACCTATGCTTCCAGTTTAGTGGATTTGGATGATGACGGCGATCTAGACCTTGCAGTAACTGCGGACTTTGCAGGGTTGGACCTTTATGCCAACGACGGTATGGGCCACTTTCAAGAGATGACCGCAAAGTGGGCGCCGGAACGGCATGGTTTCGGCATGTCCCATGTTTTTGGGGATCTGAACCGTGACGGTCGGCAGGATCTCTATTTCGTGGGCATGAGCTCGACTACTGCCCGTCGATTGGATCGGTTGGGGGTCACTCGAGCAGGTTTCCAGGAATACTCTCGCATGCGGGCTCCGATGACCTTTGGGAACCGTTTGCTTTTCGGCCGATCGGGGGGTGGTTTTCGCCAAGCTCCGATTGCTGATAAGGTGGCAAGGACTGGATGGGGATGGGGATGCGCCGCTCAAGATTTCGACAACGATGGCGACCTCGATCTTTTTGTGGCCAATGGGCATCTAAGCGGAAAGTCCTCACGGGATTATTGCACCACATATTGGTGTCACGACTTGTACGAGGGAAACTCTTCTAAAAACCCAATTCTGAAATCTTTTTTCGATCGACAATTCAAAGGTGGAGTCGGCCAGTCCATTTCGTGGAACGGTTACGAGCATAACGCGCTCTTTCTCAATAAAGGATATGGCGAAGACTTTCTCGGTGTTGGTTTCCTGCTGGGTGTTGCGGGCGAGTTTGATTCGCGTTCCGTCCTCACGGACGATCAGGATGGGGATGGGCTAGTCGACTTGCTGGTGGTGGAGTACGACACAAAGACCTTCGGCCAGAGAGTCCACGTCTACCGAAACGAGTGGCCGAATGCGGGCAACTGGATTGGGGTGCGACTGCGTGGGTCGGCCATTGGCGCCAAGGTGACGGTCAAGGCAGGGGAAAAGGTTTGGTCGCGGGGTCTAGTTACGGGAGATTCCTTTTCGACCCAAAAGGCGAATGTCGTTCACTTCGGCATAGGGGAACTTGACACCGTTGATTACTTGGAGGTTCGTTGGCCGGGTGGGGGAGTCACCAGATTGCCGACTCCCAAGACGAACTTTTACCACGAAGTCGCCCGCTGAATTCGCCGTAAACCTAATTCCCCGGATTTTCTAGGCCGGCCACGTAGCTTTGCTTAAGCTCGGTGAGTCGATTCACGATATCCGGATGTTTCTTAGCTAGGTTTTTTGATTCACCCGGATCTTCGGCCAAGTTGGCGAGGAAAACCTTTCCGGAAGGTTCTCGACCTTCTGGGCGATTGTTATCGTTTGGGCTGTGCAAGAGTTTCCAGTTCCCTTCTCGTACCACGCTTTGCTTGCCGAGTTGCCAGTAAAAGCTCTTGTGCGGAGAGGGAGTTGCTCCGTCGGAAATTACCTCGACTAAGCTCTTCCCATCGAGCTTGTGCCCTTTTGGTGATTTAGCTCCGCTCAATTCCGCGAGCGTTGGAAACCAGTCGCATCCCGTGGTCATTTGCGACCGGATTTCTCCTTCCGGAATCTTGCCGGGCCAAGAAACGATGGAGGGAACACGAATACCTCCCTCGAAAAGACTGCCCTTGGCTCCGCGGTACGGTCCCGAGCTTCCACCACCTCCGAAGGTGCGCGTTTCAATGGAGTGACCATGGTCGGATTGAAAGACGATGATGGTATTTTCTCGTAAACCCAGCTTTTCCACATGGCTCACCACCTTGCCCACGATTTCATCCATCGAGGAGATAAAGGCGCCGTACTTATCCCGAGGATGAGGGTGGTCCTTGTAGTGCTCGCGCCATTTGTCCGTTCCTTGCAGCGGGTAGTGCGGCCAATTGATCGCCCAGTACATGAAGAACGGACGTTTCGAGTTGTTGTCCATGAATGTCGTGCACTCACGAACCATGAGATCCCCGAAATAGCTTCCGTCTTCCCAAATCTCGACACCGTTGCGCCACAAATCGTGCAAGTTCGGAGGCACCCAGTAGAAGAAGTGGGAGTAATTGTCGATGCATCCGCCCATGTGGCCGTAGGAGAAATCGAAGCCTTGGCCGTTGGGCATGGTCTCGGGAGTGTAGCCGAGATGCCACTTCCCGACGTGGGCTGTTGCATATCCCGCGCGCTTGAAGATTTCCGCCATCGTCACTTCCTCCGTGGGTAACCCTGCCTTTCCCTTGTGGGAGGAAACGTTTCCGGGTACGCCCGCACGCGGTGGAAATCGTCCAGTAAGCAAGCCTGCGCGCGATGCGGAGCATATGGCCGATGGCGAATACATCTGAGTGAAGCGCACTCCGGTTCGTGCGAGTTTATCCAAGGTTGGCGTGACGAGATCCTTCGAACCGTAGCAGTTGGCGTCGACGGATCCTTGGTCGTCCGAGTAAATGACTATGACGTTCGGCCTGTCCTTGGCCGTAAGGCCGAAAAGGCAACCAGCGCAAAACAACGTCTTCAAGATTAAAAAACGCATGCCTTAAATCGTCGAGTTGCCGACCTGTCCATCTTGCAAGGAAACCGGCGGCCCAAGAATCTCTCGCAGCACGAGAGCTTTGCGGAGAGAATCGGGTCTGCGAAGGTCGCTCATGATCGACTTTGCCAAGGCGTCGGTCTTCCCGGAACCTATGTCAAAGGCTTTCAGGTTCTTTTTTGCAGCATCCTGATGGTCGGTTGCTCCCTTTTGACGGTAGGCTACTTGATCGGACCTTTTCGGTGGGGTTTGGGTTTTGTGGTCTTGAGAAGGGGCTTGGGGCGTAACTCTTATCGGCGGAGGCACAACTACCGATTCTTCCGGAATCGGTTCGATACCTTGCTGGAATCGTTGATATTCCTGTTCCCCGACCTCCTTGTTTTTTTCCCAGAAGTCGCGAAGGACATCGCGGAGCTGAGGTGCCTCCTCCTCATCGGATTCGGGGCGTTCAGCGGGTTGTCGCGGAGAAGGGGGTGGGGCGCCTTCATCGTTTTTCTTCTTTTTGAAAAGCCTCCCGAACAGGGACGCGAGCACCAAGAGCACTATGATTAGACTGTCGAACGAGATGTCTGGCATCTTTCTTTCAGGTGCTCAGCGTTTGCTGACGTGGAAAAACTTAGGAGTTCTCCTCGGACTTTGAAATCGTTTCGCGCATATCGGTGTCGGCCTGAACGTTGCGCATGCGATAGTAGTCCATGATGCCGAAGTTGCCGCTGCGGAATGCTTCCGCCATGGCAAGCGGAATTTGTGCCTCGGCTTCCACCACCTTGGCCCGCATCTCTTGCACCTTGGCACTGTTTTCTTGCTCCATGGCGACGGCTGCGGCACGACGGATTTCGGCTTGCGCTTGGGCAACTTCCTTGTCTGCGGCTGCCTGAGACGTGCGTAGCATTGCCCCACGGTTTTCGCCAAGGTCGACGTCGGCTATGTCGATGGAGAGGATCTCGAATGCGGTTCCTTGGTCGAGTCCTCTGGCAAGGACACTTTCGGTTATGGAATTGGGGTTTTCGAGAACGACCTTGTAGTTTTCCGAAGAACCGATGGTGGAAACGATGCTTTCGCCCACCCGAGCAATGACGGTTTCTTCCTGTGCGCTCCCGACATATCTATCGAGGTTGCTGCGAACGGTGACGCGGGCCCTCACCTTCACTTGGATTCCGTCTTTTGCTACACCGTCAATGGTATCGCGACCCTCGATCACACAATCGATGACCTTAGGGCTGATGGAGGTGCGTACTGCTTCCAGAACGGATTTGGTGGTGCCTTTGGTGGCCAAGTCGATGGCGCATGCGCGATCCCACGACAGTTCTATGTTCGCCTTCAATGCCGCAATTAGGGCCTGAACGGTCTGCACGACGTTGCCCTCGGCCAAGTAGTGAGCCTCGAGCTCGTCGGTGGTCAAGGCAACCCCCGCCTTCATCGCAGTAATTCGAGCATCCACGATGAGACCCACGGGAACTCCGCGCAAGCGCATTGCAAGCAGTGTGCTGAAGCCCACCTTGGCTTTCGCTAGCAAAGCTTTCAGCCAAGTGCTGAAAAAGGAGAAGATGATGAAAAAGATGACGAGTCCGACGACAAGTATTAGTCCGATTAGAATGTATTCCCACTGCATGATTTTTTGTTTTTTTAGGGTGTTTTGTCGATCAATGATTCGATGTGTTTTCTAAGAAATGATTTTTGCAAAAATATCTATCTAGGTAGTAATCGTTAAAGTTCAAGGTCAGATTTTTCTTACTTTAAGTCTGTAGCCGTCCTTGCCGCTTACGCTAAGAGCAGTGCCCTTTGGCGCGTATCCGTCCTCACAAAAGGCATCGTATCGCTCGTTTCCGATTGCGATTACGCCTTCGGGTTTCAATGGGGTTGCCGCTTTGCCTTCCATGCCAACCACTTCATCGGGGGCCACCGGGGGGTTGCTGGATCCACTCACGGTTTTACCTAGAAAAAAGGCTTTGCCTAGACGACTTCCCTCCAGCCACCTCAATTCAATCAAGATCAAAAAGATGGCCCCGATCCCTCCGAGGAGAAAGGTCAGGCCGGAGGCAAACCAATCGCCATATTCTTGGTGAGTTGCCACTGCGGAACCGATAATGCAACAGAATCCCAATAGACCCAGTATTCCGCCAGGCACCAAAACCTCAAAGAATATCAAGGCGTAGGCGATGAGCAGAAGACCGATTATCCAGCTCATGCGTCTTTCTTTTTCGTCACCACTAGATTGAAGTCTCGACGCCCCACAACTTCGACACTTTCACCTTTGCGGATTGTTCCCGATCGGGCTTGTGATTCGTAGCGGCGACCAGCTATTTCCACCTCGCCCGTGGGATAAAGTTGGGTGATGGCCTTACCCTCCGTCCCGATGGCGGGCAACTCATCGGGGGCATCGGATGAATCCGCCCCTCCGGTGATCACAGGATTCGCGCCGCCCACTGCCTTGCCTAGCACGAAATTGTTCCACAACGGTGTGTGAGGCAATAGTCGCGCCGCAATAAACCCGAAACCGACCGTGATCAGTAAACCATAGCACAGGTCAAGGATCGGTTGTCGAAACAAGTCGATAGACCATGTGAAATCGGGAGTTGGCCACACGTCGACCATTGCCCAAAGCAAGGAGCCTAGCATCATGATCAGCCCCAGCAAGGCGGGCACCACCAAACCGGGGAACAGAAAAACTTCCAGCGCTACAAGGCACGCCCCGAGAAGAAAAACGATGACTTCCTCGTAACCTGCGAAACCCGCAACGTACTTGCTCCCGAAAAATATCATCAAAAAAACCAGTCCCGATGCCCCGAATACTCCGAATCCCGGAGTCTTGAACTCAATGAACAGCAAAAGCATTCCCAGCCCCATGATGATCGGTCCCACGCTATTCAGCCATAGCCCGAGTTCCTCCGCCCAGTTCACCTCCATGCGGACGACCTCGTAGTTGCCTTCCCCATACTTTTCGGCGAGCAAGTCCTCGATCGTCTTGTAGATGCCGGTACCCAACAGCGGTTGAGGGGGTTCCCCGTATTCCATGACGGCTTCTTCCGCAGTGAGTGTCAGCAATTCTCCTGACCCTTGGATTGGAGAACCATCCGCGGTCAAGGGTTGTTCGCCCTCCACGAAGAGTGTTTCGTTCGCGTCCATCATTGCGGCCATCACCCGAGCACGGTATCGATGTTTGACCGTGAAACTACGTATTTTCGCCTTCAGGTAGGAATTCACTTTGCGTTTCATCGAGGAATCGATGTTTCCACCACCACCGCTCACGGCTTCTGCCGCCCCGATCTGCCCATAGGGGGCAAAGGCGATTTCGTTCGTGGCGACTGCAATGTAGGCGCCTGCGGAAATGGCTTCCGTGTTGACGTAGGTGATGATTGGTCCCTCGAAACGCTCGAACGCTTCGACTATTTCCTGCATGATCTCGAGCGTCACTCCCAGTTCACCACCGGGCGTATGCATGTCGAGAATGACGGTCGTCGCCTCCGCTCGAATGGCGTCTTTCAGCCCTCTTCGCAGGATATCGAGAATGGGCCCGCCGATTTGGTCTCGAACCGGGATGACATAGGCCTTGGCCTTTCCTTCCCCTATTTTCGCTTCCTTGCTAGCGTTGGTTTCGGTCGTGAGTTCATCATGGCTGGCGTTGCTTTCAGCGACGACCACGCTCGAA
>CAJQSI010000005.1 GCA_905612515.1 uncultured Opitutales bacterium
GAGTTAAAGGAAGCCGAAACGGAGAGCGAGGGATTGGTTCCTTCCCGTCTGGATGTTCAATCCAAGCTTGCCGAAGTCAATGCACGGTTGGAGCCATTGAAGACCGATGCAAGTGGCATTGCAGCCATGCGCAAAGGCTTGGAGGAAGAATTGACAGGTGTCCAAAAGGAAAACCAAAGCCTTCAGGCCAAGCTCGACAAACTTGTTTTTGCCCGCGAACAAATCCTCGTCGATTTTCGAGACCGAGAAAATTTTTATCGAGACAGCATTAAGACTCCGCCTTGGATTTATTATGCCGATAAATTGAATGTCACCGTGACGAATGCCAGACCTTCGGGAGCCGGTGTGTTTTTACCCGTTGGCTATCAGGATGGTATGAAAAAGGGAATGGAGTTTCTTGTCCGTCGGACAGCTCCGAACGCTCCCAGTCGTCGTTCTCGTCGCCTTCGGGCTACTCTCGTACAGTCTAATTACTGCTTTGCAGAGGAAATTCCCGGCTTCGGAGAACCCAATGTATTCCTTCAGGCTGATGAAAAAATAGAAATCGAGCGTTCCGGAGATTCGACGCAAGAGGAGGGGGGCACGGTTGACCAGGAAGGCGATTCATCTCGTACATCCCCTGAATCCAATGCCTCATCCGATGGCGTTGCGACCGATTCCTAAATAATTTTAGCCCCAAGCTAGAGCGTTGTTCTATCACTTTTCACTTGCCACTTTTCTTTCTCCGGTAAAAGTTTGTTCTCATGGACCCCCAGCCCGACTCCACGGGTCTACCTCCCGAAACTGACAAAATTTTCGAAGTGCAGGAAGATCCCACATCTAATTCCGACGAGGAACTCGCCGACATCATGGCCGATCCTGAAGTCGCGGAAGCAGACGACTTGGGTGCAGACACTTCATCTGCGACTGTGGAAGGGATTATCCCTCCGACCGTAGAGGATAAGGATGGCGTGGAAAGTGAGGAAGAGCCTTTTTCGATGGATGACTTCGAAGAGGGTTTCACTGGCGAGGGCGACAACGGGCAGGATTCTGGGGAATCTGTGAAATTGGAACCAGAAACTGCTCACTCGTATGACTTGCCGAAAGAATCGGTTGCTGCCGCACCCGCTGAAGAGGGCGAAGTCGCCGATTTCCGCCGATCTCTCGCAAATCTTGCGGCTCAAGCCGAGTTGGATCGTATCGCCTTTCTTCGAGATGGTCTTGCCAAACGAGGAGACCCTGTACCTACCTTGGAAGAAATCGCAGCAGACGTGAAAGGTGACAAGCTTCTTCAGCCCGAAGGTGATTGCGATCTATATGGTCGCCGACCCAATGCCCGTCTGGAGGGTTGGCAGGTCGGGCTCGCTTTTGGAGTCCCAAGAAGGGCCAAGCGTTTCAGCAAGACTTGAATGGCTTTAGTGTGCCGATTTCTAACAAGTTGAAATCGGTTTTTTGTTCGCCGACATTATTCGGTTCTCTTGGCAGTTGCCTCTGGATGCACCCGTTTGGATTACTTGGTCGTTATCATTATCACCGAAATCCAAATGATTTAATTTCTCAGAGATTGTAAATCTGGATAAGGATTAGAGGCATCTCTATGATCAGTTTCTCGGTAATTATTCCAGCTTACAATGAGGAAGTTCTTCTTGCCGAAACTATTGCCGAGATTCGGCGAGGTATGGACGATTTATTGCCAATCTCCGGAGAAATAATTGTAGTCGACAACAATTCCGTGGATCGTACGCCCAAGATCGCTATCGCTGCCGGAGCTAGCGTCGTTTTTGAGCCGATCAATCAAATTTCCAGGGCCCGAAACTCCGGTGCTCGAGAAGCGAAAGGCAAATACTTGTTTTTTGTGGATGCAGACACAATTGTACCTCTTCCGCTACTTAAACAGAGCCTGACTTTCATGCTTTCCGGCGACGTCGGGGCCGGAGGTTCTACGCTATGTTTCGATTCTAAGTTGCCGGAAGGCTCGTCAGATCACTTTTTGGCAAATTTTTGGAACTTAGTCTCACGATTTTTTCGTATGGCAGCCGGCAGCTTTATCTTTTGTCGACGGGAAGCCTTTGAGTCCATAGGGGGATTCTCCGAGAAAGTATTCGCAGGGGAGGAAATCTTTCTGTCCATGGCCCTTAAAAGGTGGTGTAGAAAGAGCGGGTACGTTTTCCGAATACTGAAGCGTTATCCTGTTGTAACTTCTTCTCGCAAGCTGTTTTGGCATTCCAAAGCTCGGATATTCGGCGTGATTCTATTGCCGATGATTTTTCCGTTTGTTTTAAGATCCAAACGCTTTTGCAGCTTTTGGTATGCAAGGCCCGATGCGAAGGGTCGGGAATGAGGCTATTTTATTCAAAAGGGTAGCGTAAACCCCATTGGTCGCGGATTTTGTCCAAGGTCTCCATTATTGAAATGCTTTCATCGAGGGGCATTACGTCGCTTTCCAATTTGCCATTTCGCATCAATTCCATGAATGCGGCGGCTTCATAGTTAAAACCGTTTCCTGAAAAGGGTAGGGAAAAACATTCCTCCGATTCGTCATTGCCCGTTAAGATTAATTCTTGGGGACGCCAACACTGCCTTGAGATTTTCAGCTTCGCTTCGCTGCCTGCAATTACTGTTTCCTGAGAGGTTTGTGCCTCAAGAGAAGAATGCATTATTGAAAGTGCTCCTTCGGGATGCCTAAAGATATATGCCGCTTGCTCGTCCACTCCCGTTTTGCCTTTGTGCCAAGTGGTGACGATTTCTTCCGGTTTGCCAAAGAGCATGGAGGATAGGGATATCGGATAAATACCAATATCCAGAAGCGACCCGCCTGCCAATTCCATGTTTAGCAATCTGCCTTTTGGGTCGCGATTCTTGGCCTTGAAGCCAAAATCGGCCTGTAGGGAACGAAGTTTTCCCAAGGTTCCGTTGGCAACGAGTTCACGAACCTTCGCCATTCCAGGTGGAAATCGTGACCACATCCCCTCCATCAGCAACGTTTTGTTGGTTCGAGCGACATCGACCATGTGCCGAACCTGCTGTGCATTTACGGCCATCGGTTTTTCGCAAAGAACGGCTTTGCCTGCCTCTATGCATGTTACGGTATTTGAGGCATGCTCTGTGTGTGGTGTCGCTATGTAGACTGCGTCTATTTCTTGGTCGGACGCTAAGGATTCGTAGGAAGCGTGACGATTGGCAATCTGCCACTTTTCGGCAAAAGCTATGGCAGTCTTGGGATTTCGCGAACCCACGGCCTTCAGCTCAGCATCGGTAAGGACGGAGAGTCCTTCTGCAAATGCATTGGCAATGCGACCAGTGCCTAGGATTCCCCAGCGTATTTGTTCTTTCATGATTCGACATGCAAATTCCGAATACGCGAAGGGCAAGCAAGAAACCAATTGTAACCTCACCTCAAGCTTGACCTTATGCTCATCTCGGTTTTCTTTGAATCCGAGATTCATTGCTTGAATCGTCAAACATTTTCCTCTCGCTATGAAAATTTCATTCCCGCTCCTCATTGTCTTTCTAATCAGCGGCTGTTTTGAGTCAGGCGACTCCGGTGCATCGGATACTGGTCAAGTTTCGGTTTCACCGTCCGGGGTTCCCCAAGATTTATCCTCTGTTGTGACTGCGACAAGCGAGTCGCCTCATTTTAATAAAGAGATCTTGAACGCTTTGTCCGCGCGACCATTGGCGGAGATTGATTACGATAGACTTTCGGGAGTCGTTCATGAAAGTCTGAATGATGTGCGTGGAGATATTGAGGAAGCCATCGGCAAACAGGAAAAAATCAACTACGACCGCATTCACTCCATTATTTTCCAAACGATATCGGATAACCTCAAGACGCAGAAACTTCCGGAACCTTCCCAGTTCCAGTTTATTTGTGACGTTAACGAACGCTGGATTTACCGTTGTAATCTCCAAAATGGTGAAATCGAATGCTTCAGCATGAGTTCGAACAAACTCAAACTCCTTTCAAGTGTAAGATGAATCCCCATCGCTTGCTCACTCCTCGCTTGCTCACTCCTCGCTTGCTTGTTGGCCTTAGATGCGTTTTTGTTATTACATGAACTCGATAAGGTTATCACTGTTCCTAGGGTTGTCTTGTCTCCTGAGCTTTACATTGTTTCTTGGTTCCTGTCGCTCGGTTGCCGAGTATCGGGGCACTCGTGCTCCTAGTTTTGCATCTCCTTACAGGGTTGCCGCAGTAGAGAAATCGTGGATGGCTCGACACACGTACGATCACGATCGTCGCCTTCTTATCCCAGTGCACAAAGGGACTCGTTGGGGAGCCGTTCAAGAATATAAGGAAGACGGATCCATAGTTTTTCGTGACTGGTGGGTACGAAACGTCAAGGTCGAGGACTTGGAGGCCAATCCCGAAACCGATGTGGTGAAAGCAGAGAAACCTGAACCTGCTTCGCTACCTGGCGAAAACTCATTCGTTCCCGCTTCCGCTTTTCCCGCTCCAACATTTGAACCTTCATCGGAGCCTTTTTCGCCCAGTCCGGTCATTTCCTCAGCACCGGAACCTGCTCCCTTT
>CAJQSI010000006.1 GCA_905612515.1 uncultured Opitutales bacterium
CTAGACGGGAATCTCGCCCTCGATGAAAACGAAACCTCTTTCAAACCATCCGAATCGGGAGAGTTCTCTCAAGTCGTCCCACCCGGGCAACACGTCCTATGCATTCAAATCGAAGGCGAGGATGCAAACGTCACCTTTCCTGCAAACGATGAAAAAGCTCACTTGGCATCCGTTGATTTTGAAACGGCTGCCAAGCATCTCGACTTCGGTGTTTCCACTCCGCAAGAAGGACAAGGAGAATCACAGCAAGACAATCAGAATTCCGAGTCGGACCCGAAAGATTCGAATTCCGACCCGAACCCGCAAGACCCCAAGGACGGCGAAAACGAGACCGCGGCATCACCACCGGCAGTCCCCCAAGAAGTGAACGCTCTCTACGAACGCCTACTTCAGGAAATCGAGGCCAATGCCGAGCCACTGGACATCGAGGGCAAAGTAGTCGAAACTCCCTGGCGAGGAAGGGACTATTAGAGTATCGTGACAAGAATCATTCACCCATTTCATTGTCTGTGGCCTTTCCTTTTGGTCGGTTTTTCGGCAATCGGACAACAACAAAACATTCGCATCGAGGCGAACTTTTCACCTTCCGCCATCACCTTGAGCCGACAGACTACCTACAAAGTAACCGTTCACGGTTCACAACAATCCCCTTCAGGCAGTCTCCCCGCCATCGCCGGACTTGGCATTTCCGGTAATCCGCGCGTATTTCGCGCAGCAAGCTTTCTCAATGGAGTGCCTTCCGTTCGCCTTGAACTCTCCTTTGCCGTCAAACCCGAGAGGCACGGAAGCTTCACCATCCCTTCATGGAACCTCTCGGTGCAAGGCACTCCTCATCGTGTTCCTGCCGCCACCCTCCGCGTCCTTCCCCCGAACCAAGAAGATGTTCTTCGAGCACAAGCTCGTCAAAAACAAGAGTCCGATCTTCGTCAGGCTCTGTTCCTAGAGGTAAACCTTCTTCGCAAATATCTCTTCGAGGGTGAAACCACGCTGGGTTCAATCGACCTTTATATTTGGGAGCGATTGCCCATAACTCGCCTTGTGCAACTTCCTCAAAAAAACGGAGATGCTTTTTCCCAAAGCGAGATCAACCGTCCGATCGAGAAACGCACCTCCCGCAACGGGAAAAACTATACCGTTTATTCATGGCCCGTGGCTCTCACCGCAGCAATGGAAGGCATGCACGAATTATTCTATAAAATGACCGTTCGCGTTCGTGTTCAAAATAATCGAAATTCTCCTTCGGGCAATCCGTTTTTACAGGATCCATTTTTCCGTGATCCCTTTTTTGGATTCGGTCGAGAAGAAGCGATGTCGGTAACCTCCGAGAAACTCAAACTCGAGGTGAGGTCTCTTCCGATGGAAGGGAGACCGCACGCGTTCCGTGGTGCCATTGGCACTATTTCCACGAATTCGGCAACGGACGCAGAACGAGTAACTGTTGGCGACCCCGTGCGCATAACCTTCACAGTCACGGGCAAAGGAAATTTCGGGGTAATGCCTGCTCCCGAAATCGATTCCAGTGAAAAGATTAAGGTAGGACCGCCTGCATTCTCCTTCGAGGGAGATGAAAACCTTCGATACGAAGGAACCCAACATTTCGACTATGTGGTAACTCCATTGCGACCCGGGCAGATAGAAATTCCCGCCGTTCCCTTTGCCTATTTCGACCCGACCTCGGAACGATACGTCGATGCATCGGGGAATGTGCACACTCTTCGTGTCGATGCCGGCGAAACATGGGTGGATCCGTCTCCACCTCAATCCGCATTTACTGAGAAACAACAAAACGTAGAACCGGCCCGCAATCTTTTTCAAACTGAAAGCGAGCCAAGCGAATGGCGTAAGTCCCTCACTCCCGAACCAGTCTTCCGTTCCTCCGCTTTCTGGTATGCGCAAATCGCTCCACTCTTTTGCTTCTGCGGGATTATGGGATGGAGAATACGCCAAAGAAGCTCTTCAAGGGATAGCTCGGCCAAACGATTCGCAAGGTTACGAAACGAAATGAAGAGAGCGACTCGTTTCAACGACACCTTGGGTTTTTTCCGAGCAACTCGAGGAGCAATAAGAGAAAAGGTCGGTGCTTTGGCAGGACAAGAAAAGCCCGAGACTCTGGCCCGAGACGAGGTACTCGCCATCTTACTGCAAAGAAAAGCCTCCGACGAACTTATCTCCGAGATCAATGAAGTTCTCGAAACTGCAGACGCTCACGAGTTTGCCGGAGACGCCAGCGCAAGCCTGCCCCTTCTGGATTGGCAGGTACGCATCAAGCGCCTCCTCAAAAACATTCGTGCCTTGGGATGAAGCTAGTAAGACTCGTGGTATACCTTGTCTCAGCGACATTTGCCTGCGGAGTTGACGGGAACGAGGCAAACCGCCCATTCTACGACGGTGTAAGGGCGGAGGCGTCAGGTGACTTGGACACAGCCATTGCCTCTTATGAAAAAGCCGTCGCCATTTCCCATTCGGCAAATCTACACGGCAATCTGGCCAATCTACACTACAAGACGGGCTCCTCGGGCAAGGCGATCCTCCACTATCGAAAAGCACTATTGCTGGATCCCGGAAATCCGGAATTAAGTGCCAATCTAGCCTTCGCCCGGAAAGCGGCGGGACTATCTCCCGCCACCCCTTCCGCCGACGATTTTCACTTCGCTCCCGAATCAATAAGCATTTGGGTATGGGCTACTACAATAGCTTTCTGGCTAGGCATCTACTTGGGCTTGATTCTAACTAGATCTTATATTTCCGGATTCACTAAAATTGTAGGCGTAATCGGTTGGGCGGGAATTGTCGCCTTTGGGACTTACGCAATATGGCGAGCAGACCGCAACATAGACTTCCTAGCTCGTGAAGCCGTCGCCGTACTTCCCGCTACAACCAACGAAGGTAACGAAACTGCCGTTATTCGACTTCGCCGCTACGCCGGTGGAGCCAACGACGCCAATGCCGAGCTCAAGCCGGGCGAGGTCGTGAGAATCGATAAAGACGAGAAAGGCCAGCTGAAAACGCATGTCACGAAAGATCAAGTGAAGTGGTATCTTGCACGCTCGGTTTCCGGCGGCAAAAAAGGTTGGGCCACGGACAAGGAATTGCAACGGATCCTCCGATGACACACTCACCGTGACTGCTTTAAGAGAAACCTTTATTAACGAGCTTAGACGGATCGACAGTCTATCCCAAGTGAGCACGGTTCTAGGTTGGGACGAGCAGGTGAACTTGCCCTCCGGCGAAGCCGCTTCATCGCAAAGGGCGGCTCAAAGCTCGGCCTTGGCTGAACTGGTTCACCGTGAATTCACAGGACCCGCTTTTAGTGATTTGCTGAAACGACTGGAAGACGAGACTGACGAACCGGACAAAGACCTCGAAATTATTCTTCGTGAAGTTCGTCGCGACCTCGACCGAGCTCAAAAGCTACCAAGCGATTTCGTAGCCCGAAAAGCGTCTCACGAAAGTTCGACGTACCATGTTTGGAAGAATGCTCGCGAGAAAAACGACTTTGCTGCTTTTGCCCCCGCGCTTGAGAAAACCATGCAATTCGCCCGCGAGGAAGCTGCCTACGTCGGATATGACGAAAATCCATACGATTACCATTTGGACAAGCATGACCCTGGCATGGATGCCTGTGCAATCGGCAAGCTTTTCGATGATTTGCAAATTGGACTCGTTCCACTCGCCGAGCAAATCCTCTCCTTATCCGAAGAGACGACCATACCGGAGCTGAAAGGATTTCCGAAAGACAAACAAGAAACATTTCTCCGGGAGGTAGTGGAAAGCCTAGGATTCGATTTCACGAGAGGCCGAATAGACGTCGCGGTCCACCCCTTTTGCTCCGGAAACGGATCCGACACGCGACTCACCACCCGCTACGACTCGGAAAATCCGCTGGATTCTCTTTTCTCTGCCATACACGAGGCGGGTCACGGTCTTTATGAACAAGGATTGCCCCACAAATGGCTAGGCACGCCACTCGCGGAGGCCGCCGGCATGGGAGTACATGAGTCGCAAAGCCGAATATGGGAAAACCAAGTGGGACGTTCGCCTGCTTTTTGGAATAGGTGGGAACCTCGCTTTCGCGAACTATTCCCCGAACCTTTGGCGGACATCTCTTCGGAGCAACTGTTCCTCGCCGTCAACAAGGTTTCCAGAAACCCCATCCGAGTCGACGCCGACGAGGTAACCTACAACTTGCACGTAATCCTTCGCTTCGAGTTGGAACAAGCCCTTTTTGCAGGCGATCTTAAAGTGGAAGATCTTCCGGGAGCGTGGAGCGAAAAAGCGGGAAAACGTCTCGGACTTCAACCAACCAGCGATTCGGAAGGCGTCCTGCAAGACGTTCACTGGTCGGGCGGAGCATTCGGTTATTTCCCAAGTTACTGTCTAGGAAATTTGCTGGCGGCCCAACTTTGGGAAAAGGCAGTGGAAGAAGATGTGCCCGATCCGAGCAATCCATCGAAACTCTTGTCTTGGTTACAGCTTAAGGTGCATCGACATGGCAGGCGAATGAACTTGATGGAACTTACTGAAAATGCGACAGGGGACTCCCTTGGCCCTCGATGCCTATTGCAATACTTGGAGTCTCGTTACCTGTCTCTCTATCGGGAAGCGAACTAGATCAACTTGTCGTGGTCTATTCTCTCAATCGCGACGTAAGTTCCGCGAAAATCCTCCTCGAAAATCTTACGAGTCGCCCCAGGCAAGGTTTTTACCCGCTCGGCAATCTTTGCCTCATCGACGATTTGAGAATCAGGCAACTTGGATTTTCCGCTCTCGGAATCATCGTCGACTGACACGGGAGTGGAAACGGAGCCGGCAGGAAGTCTAATCGGTTCCTGTTCTTCCTGAACCATCTGAGGGGGGGGAGGTTCCTCCGCATCCTCAGCATCGAGAACCACCTCGGGCAGAGTCTCGATGGGTTCAGGTTTGACTACGGATTCCGTTTCGACCTCATCTTCAAGTTCGGAATCGACTTCAGGAACGGACTCAGGTTCGGCTTCAGGTTCCGCTTCAGGTTCCGCGACATCGGGTTTCACCTCGACGGGAGAAGCGTATATTTGCTGAGCGGGAGTTACTGACTCAGTTTTTTTTTTGGATTCGGAAGGCGAAACCATACCTGAGATTTCACGAATCACCGAATCGATGGCCCGTGATCGGCCTGCTTCCACTCCTCGAAAGAGAGTAACCTCGAAATTCGCCTTGTCGGAAAGTCCGGAACGAACAGATTCCTCACCCGCTCGCAGGGCATCCAAAATTCGGGCATACTGCTCGGAGGAAAGCTCAAGGCTATCAGATTCCCCACGAATACGGGCAACCAAACCAGAACGCATATGCTCCTGAAGATCCTGTAAGGCCCGGTACAGATCGATTCCTTCGGACGCGAAAGCATCCGTAGACTTCAGGATGGCAGAAAAGTCAGCCTCGCTCAGGGCTCGAGCCAGTCCGGAAATTTGCTCCGGAGAGGCCAACCCGTAAACCTCGAGCACGTCGGCTTGCGAGATTTTCATCCCGCAAAAGGAGATCATTTGATCTAAAATGCTCTGCCCGTCTCGCATCCCGCCCATAGCCATTCGAGAAATGGTTGCGAGGGCGGCGTCTTCCACCTCGACTTTCTCGGTGTCGCAAATCTCACGAAGTTTGCCCGAGATCAAATCCGCAGGAATGGAACGAAACTCGAACCGCTGGCAACGAGAGACGATAGTGGGAAGAACCTTGTGAGCCTCGGTGGTCGCAAAAACAAACTTAACGTGCGGTGGAGGTTCCTCCAAAGTCTTGAGCAAGGCGTTAAAAGCCTGCTGACTTAGCATATGCACCTCGTCGATAACGTATATCTTGTAGCGGCACTGTGCGGGAGCGTACTGACATTCGTCTCGCAGGTCTCGAACTTGGTCCACGGAATTGTTGGATGCGCCGTCTATCTCTATGACGTCGAGACATCTCCCGTCCATAATGGCTTGCCCGAGTTCCGAATCTTCGGGAACCTCAAGAGAGGGTCCATCCTCCCAGTTCAGGGATTTGGCAAAAAGGCGGGCCGTGGTGGTCTTGCCGGTTCCACGAGGTCCTACGAATAAATAGCCATGGGCGATACGACCCATCTCGATTGCATTGCCCAAGGTTCGCACCACGTGATCCTGTCCCACGAGTTCGGAAAACTGCTTGGGACGCCACCGGCGGGCAATGACTTGATAACCTTTTTCTGCCATGAATATTGTCTAGCGACTAATTGCGACCAACCGCATTGCACGCAAGCGAAACCGCAACTTAATCAATCGCCGGAAGCCGGAAGCCAAAAAAAGACGCCAAATCCGAGCACAAAAAAGGCCAGGCACCCCACAGCGCACACAAACGCAACTTCCGCTGCTCCCTTCCGGGCCTGACGGGGTTCGTTAGTCCGTAGTCGCATGGGACCCGACCTTAAGTTGTCTTTATCTTAAAATTTCGTATTCGAAGCAAACATTTTCCTAAGGTGCAAAAACAGTCCTGGAAATTCTCGTGGATTTTTCGCTTTGCCTTTTCTCCCTCATTTTTGCTCTATATCTGTAGTGGGCAATTCCTTCGGTACTCTCTTTCGAATTTCAACATGGGGCGAAAGCCATGGTGGCGGGATCGGCGTGGTCATCGACGGTTGCCCACCCGGATTACCGCTAAAGGCTCAAGACATTCAAGTCGACTTGGAGCGACGACGTCCCGGGCAAAGCAAGATCACCACCCCTCGCAAGGAGGGCGATCAAGTCGAAATCCTTTCAGGCGTGTTCGAGGACGTCACTATCGGCACCCCCATCGCCATGCTCGTAAGGAACGAGGATGCCCGCCCCCAAGCCTACGACGAGATGAAAGAAAAGTTTCGGCCATCTCATGCGGACTTCACCTACCAAGAGAAATTCGGCATTCGCAACCACGAGGGCGGAGGTCGTTCGTCGGCGCGCGAAACCATCGGTCGAGTAGCTGCAGGGGCCATCGCCAAGAAAATCCTGTTCTCTACCGGCATCGAGATTCGAGCCTACGTCGAGCGGGTACACGAGATCGAAGCACCCGAAATCGAAAATTTTCCCACTTTGCAAGAAGTGGACGCCTCACCCGTACGTTGCCCGCATCCAGAAACTGCCGAAAAGATGGTGGATCACATCTTGGCTCAAAAGAAAGCGGGAGACTCCCTCGGCGGCTTGATACGCTGTCGCGTCCGAGGAATGCCCACGGGACTTGGCGTCCCCGTATTCGACCGTCTCGAAGCCGATCTGGCAAAAGCCATGCTCTCGCTTCCCGCAACAAAGGGGTTCGAAGTCGGCAGCGGATTCGCGGGCACCTTGCTCAAGGGATCCGAACACAACGACGCCTTCGAAAACCGTGACGGTCACATACGCACCAAGACGAACCGATCCGGCGGTGTGCAAGGTGGAATCAGCAACGGAGAGGAACTCTATTTTCGTATTGCCTTCAAGCCCACCGCCACCGTCCTACAACCTCAAGACACCGTGGACGTCGACGGCAAAGAAACCGAACTTATCGGGCGCGGACGTCACGACCCATGCGTCCTCCCCCGAGCAGTCCCCATCGTCGAAGCCATGACCGCCCTAGTGCTGATCGACCATCGCATGCGCCAAGCCGCGCAATGCGAAACCTTCTCGTTCTAAGGTCGCTAAAGTGCATCGCCTCCTCTACCTCGTACTCGGGGCGCCCGACTCGGGGCGCCGAGCCATTGTTCAAGATTTAATCGAAGGGGGACTCACGGAAGAAGAATCAGCCCTAACCCTCACCAACGAGGAATCTCCCGATGGGGAAGGATTCACCTCATGGCATTGGGAAAACGACTCCTTCCGGATTCCCGAGGAAACTAACGAACCACAAACCACCCACAAGTTTCTAATATTCTCGCCCTACCTTGACCTCGCCGACCAAATCGAAGCATCGCTCGACCTGCTCGACTCAGACGAAGGGCTAACCCTCGCCCGCGTTCTCTTCGTCGTCCACTGTGGTCTATTAGAAGAGACTTCCCCCCAGCTGCAAGAGTGGCACGACGCCTGTGCCCACTTCGCCGACGTCGCCCTGCTCAATCGCCAAGAAGAGGTAAACAGTAAGAAAATCAAGGAATTCAAGGAACACTACGAATCCATGCGATTGCCATTCCTCGTCGAATCCGTCCGTAAAAACCGAATTGCCAACCCCGCGAAAATACTCGACCCAGCATCAAGACGCATCTCTCATGTATTCGACCCCGTGGAAGACCTCGACTCCGACCTCGCCGATCCATACCTTGAACGCCTCCCCACCGGAGAAAGAGCCAAGCGAATCACCCTACCATTTCGAGAACCGCCCAACTCTTCCTAGCTTTTTTCTCGACCATCTCCCTCGCATTCTTCATTTTGATTAGTTCCCCTATGCCGGGGTGGCGGAATTGGTAGACGCGCTAGGTTCAGAACCTAGTGTCCGCAAGGACGTGCGGGTTCAAGTCCCGCCCTCGGCACCATTCTACCATTTCATTACACCACCCAACAAAATCATTGTCAAAAAAACCTAAAAAAAGCTTGCGCAACCGCCTCCGCGCAGGCTATTCCCAATAGTTGATTTTTGTATAAATTCTACTTTCCCTATAATCCAAAAAAACCTCGGCCATGAAAACTCTCACCGATTATAAGTTATTAAGGGCCATATTGGCCTTACTCTTAGTCCTTCCCGGTCTTGGCCTTCTCGGTCAAGAAGAAGGCGATGCCGGAGGCGGTGACGCTGCAGAAGCCGACGGCGGTGACGCTGGCGGTGGTGACGCAGCTGGCGGCGATGCCGGTGGGGGAGACGCTGGTGGAGGCGATGCAGGTGGTGGACCTGGTGGAGACGCTGGTGGAGCACCTGCAAGTCCAGCCGAGGCTGCCGTAACCAGTGGCGGCACATCCGCACCAGCTACTGCCGGAACGGGCAGCGTGGAAAGCAATGATTACGTCAAGCTCGCCCGACAAGTGGGCGCCTCCAATTGGGACGACGTTAAGGCGTTCTCCAAGGACGATGTCAAAGCAGCAGCCGAAATGGCCGCGCGATCTGGTGGTGGAACCAATACACTTACCCAGCTCAAGGAGTTGAAAAAAGAATTCGCTGGATCATTGGGAAGTTTGAACAAAATGACTCGGAAGGGGGATAATTTTTCGCTGAAAGAACTTTCATCGGCAGATACAATTGAATCATTTAAGCGCAAAGTAGAAAAAGCAGGGAGCTTTGACAAAGTATCAACATACCTTATCCAAGGTGACGCAAAAGATCTTTCGGAGATAAAGTCCACTGCTAATGATGATGTTTTTATTCATATGGTTACTATAGTGGAAAATGGAGCAACCGCTGCAGATGCGACAACCGTAATTGAAACTGCTGTGCTTGCTGGGGAAACGGACCTAACTGCAGTTGCAACTCAATCCACCGAGAAACGAAATGCTCTTGTAGAGAAAGTGAAACTCGCAAAAGAGGCTGGGGAAGACGTCGGTGCAGTTTTTCTTGAAGTCCAAAAAAAATTACGTGACGCAGCCGAAATTCTGAGCGATGCTGCAAGTGCTGCATTTAACATAGCCAAGACTAGCATCGGCGTCGCCGAAACCGCAGATGCAGTTGATGGGATTGTGACGGCTTTCAACGCGGGCCACACTGAAGATGCCCGATCAGGTCTTGACTTAGCCGCATACGGCGCAACTCAAAAAGACCTCTTAACCGCCTTAGCCACAGGGAATCAACAGGCCGCCGCAAGTGCCGCATTCACCAGGGCAAAGCTTGCGATCAATGACGCGACCACTACGGGTGAGGTTGATCTAGTCGTAAGTGCATTTAAAGCCGAATTCTCTGCCTCCGGATTGGACTTGACCTCCGACGCCACAACGCGAACGACTGCAATCAATCTAGCTGCCGCTGCGGTACAGGCACTGGCAAGCTCAATCACTGCGGCAAAAGCTGAAATTGACGGAGCAGCTGACAAGACAAGCGTTAATGCTTTAGTTATAAAATTTAAGGGCGAGAACCTGGGCGAACACGATGCATCCGACGAAATTTACAGTTATGGCGTTACCCGAAAAGAAGATATTCTCACAGCTGCCGTTGCAGCTGCAAAAACAGCCGCCCAAACTGCTTACAATACTGCCGTAAGCAATATAAAAAGTGCAACCACTCAGGCTCAGGTCGAACAGTATGTATCCGACTTTGAATCCACCCATGGCGATGCTGGTGGAGACAGCTATAAAACTGCCAACTTGACCGCATACGGACAAACCATAATTGGATTTCTCACTGCTTCCGAAGCTGATAAACCACTAATCGCTTTAAACTTGGCGAAAAAAGAAATCGGCAAAGCGGGATCTAACGACTCAGTCAAAACAATCGTAGATGATTACAAGGCAGAATACGGCACGCAGACAGAATTGATCACCCCATTGGAGTCCGCCGCGACCACGCAATACTCGAGAATCGCCACAACTGCCGAAAGTAAGGCGGAAAATGATATTGCCGCTGCGACAACTAATCAGCAAGTCGGAGATATCGTAACCACCTACAAGGCAGAATACGGCGACCAGTCAGAGTTAATCACTAAACTGGAGGGAGTTGCTACATCCCAATACGAAGATATCGCCGACCCTAACGTCGCAACTGCTAAGACTAGCATATATGATGCGACCGATACAACTAACATCGATGCAGTTGTAACTACATTTAAAGCAGACTATCCAAATGCGGGCGACGAGTTGACCCAGTCGGTAACCGATGCCGCCACTGACAGGAAGTCGGCCCTCTCCGCCTTTGACTCAGCTAAGACAAGTATCGCAGCCGCGCTTACCTCCGATGAAGTCGATGTTCTTGCGTCAAGTTTCGCAGGAGATCACTCCAATGATGCCCGAACGGAGTTGGACTTGACCGATGGCACTACAGCCAGAAAATCTGCAATAAGCGCCTTTGGCACGGCTAAAACTGATATCGCAGCGGCACTCACCTCCAATGCAGTCGATGCTCTCGTGACAGGGTTCCAAACCGGTCCCGACAAAGACAATATCGCTGGACTCGACTTAACCTCTGTCGCCACTGCCAGAACTTCCGCGATAACCTCATTCGAAACCGCTAAGACGAATATCGCAGCAGCACTGTCCCCCGATGCAGTCCAAGATTACGTTACAGGTTTCGAAAACGGTCCCGATAAAGATAATATCGCGGGACTTGACTTAACCTCTGCCGCCACTGTCAGAACTTCCGCGATAACCTCATTCGAAACCGCTAAGACGAATATCGCAGCAGCACTGTCCCCCGATGCAGTCGATGCTCTCGTGACAGCTTTCAAAGCTGGTGAGAATATCGCGGGACTCGACTTAACCACTGTCGCCACTTCCAGGAAATCTTCGATAACCGCCTTTGGCACGGCTAAGACGAATATCGCCGCGGCACTGACCTCCGATACAGTCGATGCTCTCGTTACAGGTTTTCAAACCGGAGATAATATCGCGGGACTCGACTTAACTACAGATTCCGACACTCGAAAACAGTGGATAGCCTTATGGCAACTTGATGATATCGTACCTTCGGTGCTATACGCCAATAACGCAAATAGCGGATTCGGAGCAGCCTTGGAGCAAGCCGTTGCTCTCGCCGAATCGATTCTTACAGACAACACCATTTCGAATTCCCTACCATTCGGTTCCGTTTACAACGGCAGTCAACTCACTGGAAGCGGTTACAACTATGAATTGCTTCGCATCATTGCCAAATACGGAGGCATCGGAAGCAAATCAACTGCTGCCGGCGTCGACATCGATTCAATCATCACTTATCTGGGAGGCGACGTCAGCGCAAATGGCCAAAGTGCCTTTTCAGCCGTAACAAACGCCCTCATCAGCGGCAGTACCTCCCAGCTCCAGAAGACGGATGGGGAGAAAACTATCTTGGACACCAACGTCCTCGGTACAAACAAGATAACTATTGATCCAGACAGCGAAAGCCTCTTCACAATAAAAACAAGCAACGTCAACGCCTCCCTTGGAGCCAACGTCGACATTCAAAGCGGAGCAAACGTCAACGTTTCCCTCTACTTAGGCGAAGCGGCAAATTCCAGAGAGCGTAAAGTTCTCGTAATCGGAGCCGCCAAGGACTTGACGTTCAAAGGCGACGCAACCTTTACCAACACCAACGACGTTGAAGACCATGCCCTAGCAATCGGCGCAGCCGACGACGTATACTTCCGTTCAGAATTTTCAAGTGCAAACGCCGCCGACTATAATGACCCTGATCCCATCAAGGTCAAGTACACGGGTTCCAACATGGGAATCGGATCCTACGACACCATGCGCCTGGTTAACGTAAACCTTGAAACCGGCGGCAACTTGGCTTTATCCTCATTGGATGAATTGCTCATCACGTCAACTCGTCCCAATGACCCCACCACCTTCACAGTTGGAACCGGCGGCAAAAACTCCGACCCCGACAACGTTTACCTCTACGCTCACAACCTAATTCAAACGAATGGTCTACAATTCGGAGGTCGAGTTGACGACGTCTACATGGAAGCCATCACCATAAACTTGAACGACGTTCATTTCCCATCTAATTCAGACGTCATGCTCCGCAGTCGAGACGGCACACTTCACTTCAATACTTTCAGCTCTCCCAAGGTGGGCAGTGTCAACCTTACGGATGTCTCTCATGGAGGCACTACATTAAATGAGGGAATGTTCAGCGGTTCTACAGGTCACATCAACTCGGCCATCACATTAGGCAACGGAACGCCTGCAGTTAAGATTCGCGGCTTCTCCAAAGAGAATTCCAATACCAACTAATTTATTAAATAATTTTAAGCTTCCTCGAATACCCTACTTAAAAGTAACAATATGAAAAAGTCTTTTACTACTATCATCCTTGCTGGATATTGCTCCTTTCAGACTTTTGCTGCAGATCCTGAACGCAACATATCGGGGGCAGAACGAGTCGCCGCACCCGAAAACCTCGGTTCGGCAGCAACTGTAGAGGATGGACAAGGAAGTGGTCCTGCAGTGGCCGCCCCCGGCAGCGATTCAGGGGCGCAACGTCCCCTCCGCATGAAGAAGACTGGAGCCTCAACCTACTTCGGTTACCAAAGCAAATACTTTTATCGTTCCAATCCCACAATGTCCCCCGGTGAACTATCGCAACTTCGCTCCGCCATGTGGACTAATACCTTCTATGCAGGCTTAGGATTGGGTGCGCATGATATAAGTGATTCCGTTGTCACTCCGTACTTCGGTGCGTCTTGGACAATTAACGATTTCTTGGGTGACTTGGATAATCTCAATTATAATACCACCGGAGCCTACGGAATGCTGATGGCTCAATACGCCAACGGTTGGTCATCTCGATTGGGCGTCAATTATTTTGCCGATGTGGAAACCGAGAGCGATCAACAAACCTACGCAGAGTACAATCCCAACATTGGTCTTATGAAGGTACACAGTCTAGGAGGGGGCACTTTAGCCATATTAGACTTGTCTGCCGGGTATCACAGTACGGATTCAGATGCGACTGTTACTGCAACAGGGGCTTCAATCAGTGACGCCTTGGATTCTTGGGAGATTGCTGGCAAGCTGGGACTGAACAAACGTTTCGGCCCAGTAAAAGCGACTCCTTCGTATCGAGTGAGCTACAAAAAGTACTCTAACGGCGACAACGACGGACGCAGTGACGTTACCCAGAACATAGGTATCGATTTTGACTGGAGTGTTGGAAAGGGAGTAAGCATTACGTTGGGAACCAACTACTCCAACCGATCTTCTACGGGCGGACATAGTAACAAATTCGATTTCAAGAATCTCGATGGCGGTGGTGGTCTTTCCATTAACGCTCGTTTTTAAGGAATCTCTATCGCGATAGAATTCGCCCGAATGATTCGGGTGGCAGCAACAAAATATACTTCGCTTCTAAAGTCAGCGATTAAAGCGATATATCTAGCAACCTTAGCCTTTATTACTGCGGCAAAGGTTTATTCATGCGACACATACCAGTTGGGGTATTACGCGGGCAAGGTGGAAGCTCTGCTGAAGGACAGGGACGGAAACGCTACCTTTGCCATATTGGAACAAAATGAAACCGTTGGCGTAGGTGACGGTTTCTTTACCGGAAAGCGTTCCATTGCCGAATTCCACGGACCCCATTCGTCATCGATACGGATGGGGTCCGAAGTAACCGCTGAACTAGAAG
This sequence comes from uncultured Opitutales bacterium, assembly GCA_905612515.1. GTDB lineage: Bacteria > Verrucomicrobiota > Verrucomicrobiia > Opitutales > Seribacteraceae. Next base: position 14,170 of record CAJQSI010000006.1, read on the forward strand.
GTCCTCAATCCGTATACCTCGCAGCTGGGACCATACTTGTATGTCTGCCGGAGGAAACTAGTTTTTCCGTTCGTTCCACTGTTGCCAGTGCCTCCTACGAAGGCCGCGGAACCTTCTTCATTGAATGCACGGGAAACGGAGGTTTCAAAATTATCCACCTTGAAGGTAAAGGTTCTTACTCAACGGAGAAAGGAGGAAACCTCAAGTTACGCGGTGGCCAGTTATGCTTTGTAATTAGAAAGCCATCGGAATTTGGCGAAATCTTCGACATCGATATTCTTCTTCTTGTAGGCACCTCGCGTTTGCTTAACGCCTTTCCCGAACTCCCTCCCACCATTAGTCGAATTGGTCTTACCGTATACACACAGGATCTTCTCATGAAATCCAAATACAACGCCCTAATCGGTGATGCTCCCACTGATGAAAACATCCAACTCTGGACCTTGGAAAACAGTAAAGATAAAGAAACTCCAACTACCTCAAATACTTCTAAGAAAATTGGTTTTTTTCGACGAATCTTCGGCAACAAGAAAAGAGAATAAGGATGAGCTTAATTCGATTTGGGCTCCCTCTCCTTGTTGCACTTTCGATTCCATTATCTGGACAAGATTTCGACCTCGGATTACTCAAGCTAAGAGCACTGGATGGAGTAGTGAGCGACCAATTACGACTTGGTTTTCATTTTGCTTCGGTCAACAGGAACCTCGCTGAAGCTTTTTTCTGGTATGAGAAGGCAGCCAAGGCGGGAGAACCATCGGCTTGTCATTACGTCGCCAAGGCTTACGCCACAGGTCGAGGAACACCTCTGAATCTAGAGTTGGCGAAAGCCTGGTACGAAAAAGCAGCCTTAAGAGGGAGTCCGACTGCCATGGCAAAACTGGGAGATTTGATCTCGGTGGGCGAAGGAAATAATACTGATGACGCACTGGCTCACGCATGGTACGCCCTAGCCGTGGAACACGGGGAAACCGCATGGACGGAACGACGAGACCGATTGGCCAAGGGAATGTCGGAAGAGAGCTTGAAACTCGCCCGGGAAAGAGTGGAGGAAATAAAAGGGAAAACCTTGCTTCCCACAGAACGCTCTCCCGCCCCACCCTCTTCTGTCAAGAAACGAGGTGAATATCATTTTCAATCTGGGCAAAAATACTTTGGTGATTTAAAAGACGGGTTTCCCCACGGTTATGGTCGCATAAAATCACCTGACGGCGAGCGGTTCTTCGGAGAATTCAAAAAGGGGAAACCCTATGGATACGGCACGCACTTTTCGGCCCAAGGTTTCATTATTTTCTCAGGTCTGTGGGAAGGAGACAAGGCAATCGCAGGGGACAGTCCGCAAGCCCGCCTGCGAGCGATGCTCAAGTCGCCCTAACCTGCGAACGTTTCGTCTAACTTGTACAACAAGATTCCAACGGACGACACAAGGAGCAAAGTAAGCTCAAGTCCCCCGGCAGAATTCATCTGCTTGAAGACCCAGATTCTCCCGCCGGGTTAGAGCGGAATTCAGAGGCTTGAATGCGACCCGTCGCAGAGGGCGCCTTGCAAGGAATGCTTGCAGTTGCACAGAGCGATGTTGCGAGTTTCGGTAATCTCGACTTTTTCGGGCGAAAAACCAGTACCCTTGTGAGATCCGTCGCAAAAAGGTTGTTCCGCGGAACGGCCGCAAGAACACCACCAGTATTCACCGGGTTCCAACTTGAGAACAGCGGGGGTCTTGGAAGAAACGACGGGGTCTTCACTCATATTCTCCAGTTCCTCAATGATGAGCCGTCGGTGGATGATCCACAACGGAAGCTATAAAGAGCTTCGATGCGGCAATACCCAAAATCACAACCGCAAACATTATCACCGGGACGAGAAGCATCGGCAGTCGAAACTTCGTGTGTCCAATTTTGGGATCATCTATAAAATCCATGCATTCGTTTTGGTTGAATCTGCCCTTCAGGTCAACCCGGAAGGAATTACGAATTGCTTGACCACGGAGATAAATTCATAAGTCTCTAAAAAGTCAGCAAGGTATCGCGGTTGGTCGGGCTTGGGTGCACAGGGGAAGCACTATCTGAAGACGCAGGTATACTCGCGACAAAGAAACTGCTGGAGAAAGCAAGAAAAGAGCTCGCTTGAGGAGCACTCCCTGACTTCCCGTTATTCCACCACCCAGGAGTCCGAGCCGGTGAGAAGGGCTTGGAGATCACCCTCGCCTTGCTTTGACTGGGAGGCGGTCACCTGCTGGGCAACGGCATTCTCGTAGGTTTCTCTACCTTCCAGTTGGCGAAAAATGCCAAATGGCGTCGGAAACGCCGGATAATTCAACTGGGAAAGCAATGCCGGGTAGGCCGGATTGGACATTTTGGTGTTGTGAACCAAAAGATCGCTCTCGCTGACGCCATTCTCACCCAAAGTGACAACTTCGGGTTCAAAACCATTTACTCGAATTCCCTTGTTTCGTTCGGCTCCAAAAACCAACGGTTTACCTTCTTCCAAAAACAAGCTTTGTTCGCTCTTGCTCTCTCTCCCTGTTACAGGTTCCCATGTTTTGTTGTTATATATTACGCAATTCTGAAAGATTTCGATAAATGAGGTACCTTTATGCGCATGGGCAGCCTTAAAAGTTTCCACCATGTGCTTCATATCGGTATCACTAGTACGAGCAACAAATGTAGACTCGCTTCCTAGTGCAAAAAGAAGCGGGTTTACAGGGTAGTCTACGGAACCAAGAGGCGTGCTCTTCGTCTTTTTTCCGACCTCGGAAGTAGGACTGTATTGGCCTTTGGTTAGTCCGTATATGCGGTTATTGAAAAGCAGTACGTTTACATCCGGGTTCCGGCGGATAAGATGAAGAAGGTGATTGCCACCAATGGAGAGACCATCGCCATCTCCCGTCACCATCCAAACGGAGAGTTCGGGGTTGGCGACCTTTATGCCTGTAGCAACGGTAGGCGCTCGTCCATGAATGGTATGAAAACCATAAGTATTCATATAATAAGGAAACCGACTGGAGCAGCCAATCCCGCTGACGACCACAAATTTTTCTTTCGGAACTCCAAGCTCGGGGAAAGTGCGTTGAATGGCAGTGAGAATCGCGTAATCGCCACAACCCGGACACCACCGGACATCGTTGGGAGCAACGAAATCCTTCTTATTGAGAGCATTTTCCTCTTCGGGCAGAACCGTTTTCATCGTGATGGCGAAAGAATATGATTAGCGTATCGTTTCAAGTATCTTATTACTAAGCTCAGAGACCTTGAAAGGTTGGCCCTGCACCTTGGAATAGGAAATTGCATCGATGAGATACTTCGAACGAATCAAGAGGCTCAGTTGCCCCATGTTCAGTTCAGGAACAAGAACTTTTTTGAACCTGGAAAGGATGTCACCCAAATCGTTGGGAAAGGGATTCAGATTGCGGAGATGTAGACTGCTGACGGAAAAACCTTCGGTTCGTAAGTTGCGAACCGCAGAAGTAATTGCACCATAAGTCCCACCCCATCCAAGAACCAAAATTTCTCCGCCTTCGGCATCGCCAAACAACTCGGAAGGAGGGAGGGAGTTGGCGATTACATTGACCTTGTCTGCCCTCAGTCGCGTCATCTCTTCATGGTTGTTGGGATCATAACTGACACCGCCCTCCTCATTTTTTTCCAAACCGCCAACTCGGTGCTCCAATCCGGCTTGCCCGGGGATGGCCTGCTCGCGAGCAAGGGTAGAAGGGTCTCGCTTATAAACAACGTACTCCTCATTGGAATCGGCAAACGGAACCTCAAGATCAGGAAGGTCAGAAACATTGGGTATCAGCCAAGGTTCAGCCCCATTGGCGATATAAAGATCGCTCAAGAGAATTACGGGCGTTTTGTAGGTAATAGCTATTCTTGCCGCCTCGATAGCGCAATCAAAGCAATCGGAAGAAGAATGGGCGGCAATAATGGGGATCGGACTGTCGCCGTTTCGCGAAAACATACTTTGCAAAAGATCGCTCTGCTCATTTTTAGTAGGCAAACCCGTACTTGGACCTCCGCGTTGAATATTGCAAATGATCAAGGGCAGTTCAGTAATTGAAGCCAAACCAATAAACTCGCTCTTCAAACACATTCCCGGACCACTGGTAGCACAAACAGAAAGCTTGCCTGTAAAACTAGCCCCCAATGCCATGCCCATGGCAGCAATTTCGTCTTCGGCTTGAATTGTCTTTACGCCAAAATGCTTGAGTGCGGAAAGGCCTTCCAAGATAGGAGATGCAGGGGTTATGGGATAACCTGCGTAGACTAATTCGAGCTTGGATTGCTTAGCTGCAGCAACCAACCCGTAGACCAATGCCTCGTTACCCGAAATTTTACGGTAAACACCTGAATCAACGGGAGCCTTGGCAATTTGGTAACGATTTCGGGCCGATTCCATCGTGTCGCCCAAGTTGAAACCAGCTTTGAGGGCAATTGTATTGGCCTCCGCTAAGTCTGGCAGACGCTTGCCCCACTTGTCTTGAAAGAACTTGAAAGTGGGCTCTAATGGACGCCCGTACACATAGTACATAAAACCGAGGGCGAAGAAGTTCTTGCAACGTGCCTTGTCGGTAGGCTTAAGAGGGCTTTCGGAAAGAGCCTCCTTTGTTAAACTCGTGAAGTCTATTTCCACGAGGTGATATTTTTTTCGTAACTCCTCGGCTTCTAAAGGGTTGGATTCATAACCCGCCTTAGAGATATTCATTTTTTTAAAGGCAGCCGTATTAACCACGAGCATGCCGCCAGCCGGCAAATCTTCCACATTCGCTTTGAGAGCTGCCGGATTCATGGCAACAAGTGCATCGGGTTCGTCGCCAGGAGTAAGAATTTCCCGGCTACCGAACTGTACCTGAAAACCGGAAACACCCGCCAAGGTTCCTGCGGGAGCTCGAATTTCAGCGGGGAAATCCGGCAATGTGGCAATGTCGTTGCCAGCAAATGCACTGCTATCCGTAAAGCGTTCACCCACAGTTTGCATGCCGTCACCGGAATCACCCGCGAAACGGACGACGGCCGACTCGATTTCAATAAAACTATCTTTGGCTTGAGCCATATCAACGATGGGCAACGGAAAGTCAGGTTAGCAAACTGAGAGAGCGAACAGAAAAGTAATAATTTACATATTGCGAAATGTAGCTTTTTTGCAGTGATTTCAAGCTTGAAAACAAGATTTCAGTTATCTCGCACGAGAAAAAGTCAGGGAACCTCAGCCCCAAATGTCTCCATCCCGAAAATCGGCAAAGGAAAAGCGAATAAATTGAACGCCATCGAGATGCGTTTTCCAGATGCAGAATTGCTTCGTACGCCGTGCCGCAGCACCGAAGGAAACAGGACTAAAACTCCTGTTTCAGGCACAAGGGTCAAGTCCTCCTCTCCATCAGATCTGAAGAAGAGTTCACCTGAATCAATAGGCGTATCAAGATAGTAAACACCGGAAATCTCAGACTCTCGGGCATGATTGTGTACGCCGGTACTCTCTCCAGTGGTAGCAAGATTGAACCAGAAAGGTGGGTGCTCAAGTCCAAAGGGTGGGTCGTACAACGCCACCAACTTCCCTCCATAAAGGTTCACCGCCAAATCACGTGCAGGACATATAATGTCGCGAACACTTGGAACCTTTTCTATGGGTAGGTAGGAATTTTCCCATCGGCCGCCAATTTTGTGAGAAAAAGAAAAGTCTTTCATTCCAGCATGCAATTCATGTAGCAAACGAGAAGTTCGTTGAGCGTGATCAGGCAAATGCCCCCGAAAGATTTCTCTTCCGGCAAACGACAACTGTTCGAACCCTTCCATGGGACTGGGGATTATTTCCTACCCAAACGCAACAGGAGCTCGGTTTGCCCGGGAAAACTTTCGCACAAGCCATCAATGTCGCCCCAAGCAAAATCATCAAAGTCGAACCCCGGAAAAACCGAACAACCGATAAGACACCATTCTCCGACATTGCAAAGCTCAGCCGCAAAAGTGGTTTGGGAGGGAATCGTGAGTTGAGGTTCAGCACCTAAAGACATTTCCGGGCCAAGAGTTTGACTCACGTAACCATCAACTCCAAACATATGTACCAGTAGACCACAGCCGGCGTGAAAGAACCAAGTCTCGTCGCTCCTCAAATGATGCCAAGCCGAATATTCATTCCCAGCCAGCAAATAGTAAATGCAAGAACCCTGTGCACGTTCACCATCTGACGTGGAAATTTTACTACTTGATTCAAAAGTGCGACGAAACCACCCACCCTCAGGATGCCGTTCCAATTCAAGACTTTCGATGACTTCCCGGGCGGTCATTATTTAAGGGAGGTGGGAATGGTCGGGACGGAGAGATTCGAACTCTCGGCCTCCTGCTCCCAAAGCAGGCGCGCTAACCAGACTACGCTACGTCCCGATACAAAGAAGATTAAAATATAGATTTCGAGGAGACAAGCAAAGCAAATCCTGCCTTTTGTTGAAAATTTAAGGTTTTTCATTATGCACCGCCTTTGGGTTTGCCTTAACGCATCAACGCATCATGATATGTTGATGCGTTATAAATGATGAAGGATTTTGCTAAAGACAAGCCGACCGAAGCCGACCTTAGACAATTACTAGAGCAACGTATTGTCTACTTGGATGGTGCCATGGGTACCATGATCCAGCAACACAAGCTGGAAGAGGAGGACTTTCGTGGAGACTTGTTTAAGGCTCACGACAAAGAGCTGAAGGGCAACAATGATCTTCTCTGTCTCACGCGACCTGAAATAATAAAGGATATCCACAGTGCCTACTTCGAGGCTGGAAGCGACATGGTGGAGACCAACACCTTCAGCGGAACCTCCATCGCAATGGCGGACTATTCTCTGGAGGGGATCGTTCATGACCTGAATGTCGAAGCGGCTCTGCTCGCCCGTGCTGCAGCAGACGAAGCAATGGAAAAGGATCCGAGTCGACCTCGTTTCGTGGCTGGAGCCATCGGTCCTACAAACCGAACTGCTTCACTATCTCCGGATGTCAACGACCCTTCCAAAAGAAACGTAACCTTTGACGAACTGGTAACCGCTTACCGAAATCAAGCAAAGGCCTTAATCGAAGGCGGGGTCGACCTGCTTTTGCCCGAAACCACCTTCGACACTCTAAATCTGAAGGCCGCTCTGTTTGCCATCGAAGACTTATTTGATGAAATCGGGCAGCGCATTCCGCTCATCTTGTCGGTAACGATAACGGATGCCTCAGGTCGGACTCTATCCGGTCAGACAACCGAGGCCAGTTGGAATTCCATCTCTCATTCAAAACCGCTCTGCGTTGGTCTCAACTGCGCATTGGGTGCGGACGCGATGCGTCCTTATCTCCAAGAGCTCTCCCGTAACGCCGAATGCCTCGTACACTGTTACCCGAACGCCGGACTGCCAAATCCACTAGCCCCTACGGGTTACGATGAAACCCCGGAAGACACCGCCAACTCCCTTTCCGTCTTTGCCAAAGAAGGTCTACTAAACATTGCGGGGGGGTGTTGCGGAACAACACCCGAACACATCCACGCCATCGCGGAAAAACTTTCCGAGTACCCTCCTCGGCATGCGCCGGAAATCGAACCTGCCCTAAGGCTAAGCGGGCTCGAACCCTTTCATCTAAAGGGCAACGACGCCCCCTTTCTGATGATCGGCGAACGAACAAACGTCACGGGATCTCCCCGTTTTCGTAAGCTCATCGAAGCCGATGACTTCGAAGCGGCTCTCGCTGTTGCCAAGCAACAAGTGGAAAACGGGGCCAACGTCATCGACGTTAACTTTGACGCCGCGCTACTGGATGGCGAAGCCTGTATGACTCGCTTTCTCAATCTAGTAGCGGGAGAACCGGACATTGTTCGAGTGCCAATCATGATAGACAGTTCGAAATGGTCTGTCATTGAGGCGGGACTGAAGGTCACTCAAGGAAAGTGCATCGTAAACTCGACCAGCTTAAAGGAAGGGGAAGATTCCTTTAGGAAACAAGCACGCCTTGCCCTTCGCTACGGTGCGTCAGTCGTGGTCATGGCTTTTGATGAAAACGGGCAAGCGGCCACTCTGGACGACAAAATCCGAATCTGCGAAAGGGCTTATAAAATACTAGTGGAGGAGGTCGGTTTCCCACCGGAAGACATAATTTTCGACCCGAACGTCCTAACAGTCGCCACAGGTATATCCGAACACGACTCATACGGCATAGACTTCATCGAGGCAGTACGCGAAATCAAGAAACGTTGCCCGCATGCTCGAACGAGCGGTGGAATAAGTAACGTCTCCTTTTCTTTTCGAGGAAACAATGCTGTCCGCGAGGCCATGCACACTGTCTTTCTATATCATGCGCGCAAAGCGGGTTTGGACATGGGCATCGTCAATGCCGGCATGCTGGAAGTCTACGACGAAATTGAACCCGTATTGCGTGAAAGGGTTGAGGACGTCATATTAAACCGCAGGGCGGATGCATCAGATCAACTTTTAGAACATGCCGAAGAGGTAAAAGATCAAGCCTCGGGCAAGAAGTCTTCGGGTCCTGATCTTTCTTGGCGTGAATTATCCGTAACGGAACGTCTTGCCCACGCCTTGGTTAAAGGCATCGGCGATTACGTCGAGAAAGACGCCGAAGAGGCCAGACAGCAACTCAGTCGCCCCCTTGAGGTCATCGAGGGACCGCTAATGGATGGCATGAAGATTGTGGGCAATCTGTTTGGAGACGGTAAAATGTTCCTCCCGCAAGTAGTGAAAAGCGCACGAGTCATGAAGCGTGCAGTCACCTATCTGGAGCCGTTCATGGACGCCGAGAAACAAGCTGGCGCAAGCAGCAAACGGGGCACCATGATCATTGCCACCGTCAAGGGAGACGTCCACGACATCGGCAAAAACATAGTCGCCGTAGTGCTCGCATGCAACAACTGGGAAGTCGAAGATCTCGGAGTAATGGTTTCCTGCGAAAAGATTCTACAGGCGGCAAAGGATAGAAATGCCGACATTATCGGCTTGAGTGGCTTAATTACACCATCTCTTGACGAAATGGCCAGCAATGCCGCCGAAATGAAACGGCAAGGTTTTGACATCCCCTTACTCATCGGAGGCGCCACTACAAGTAAAGCTCACACAGCAATAAAACTAGCACATCACTATGACCAACCTGTGGTTCAAGTCGCCGACGCCTCTCTAGTAGTCAACGTTTGTAATGAGTTGACCAATCCGGAAAAGAAGAAGGTTTTTGTAGAATCGCTAAACAAGAGACAGGAAGAATTGCGAGAAAAGTATGCCACTGCAAACGGACCTAAACTACTTTCACTTGAAGTGGCCCGCAGCCGAAAATTCTCCACGGACTGGTCTTCCGAAAGAATCGAAACACCAGAAGGGAATAGGCTCGGAGTAAGTGTTTTCGAAGAGGTTTCACTTGAAACGGTCGTGGAATATTTCGATTGGTCTCCATTTTTCTGGTCATGGGAGCTAAAAGGCAAATTTCCCGATATTTTCCAAAAAGGGGATCTAGGCAAAGAAGCCCAATCACTTTATGACGATGGCAGGAAAATCCTCGATCAAATCATTTCCGAAAAACGTTTTCAATGCCGTGCCGCGGTAGGTCTATGGCATGCCAACTCAATTGGGGATGACGTCGAATTATATGACGGGAAGTCAAGGGGCAGCACCCTTGCCACCTTTAGGTTCCTTCGCCGACAACAAGAAATCTTGAGCAAAAAGACCCAATACTGCTTGGCTGACTACATAGCCCCAAAGTCATCAGGCATTACGGACTACCTTGGAGGTTTCGCCGTGACAGCAGGATCCGGAGTAGAAACTTTTGCCAAAACCTTTCAAGATGCGGGAGACGACTACTCCTCAATCATCGTCAAGGCGCTCGGAGATCGGTTTGCGGAAGCGATGGCCGAATACATGCACCACAAGATTCGCTGTTGGTGGGGGTTCGGAGATAATGAAAATCTCGACAGTGAAGACCGCATTGCGGAAAAATACCAAGGCATCCGTCCCGCCTCAGGCTACCCCTGCCAACCCGACCACACCGAGAAGGACACGTTATGGAAGATTCTGGATGCGGAACAATCGACTGGCGTTCAGTTGACGGAATCTCGGGCGATGAATCCGGGGTCCTCTGTTTGCGGTCTCTATTTCTCCAACCCTAAAGCAAATTATTTCAACTTGGGTCGCATAAACCAAGATCAAGTGAAAGACTATGCCGCCCGTAAAGGTTGGACTGTAGCGGAAGCGGAAAAGTGGCTTAGGCCCAACCTTGCCACCTAAAGGGATAGGGAAGAGGTATTTGCTTTGGCGTTGCCGGTGTTGGCCCGCCTGCATTAATTGGTGAACCCTGAAAAACCGTTAGTAACAATGAAGCAAATGACTCCGATTGAGGAACTCCGCCACTCGGCATCTCACATTTTGGCGACGGCTGTGCTGCGTCTTTTCCCCGAGACCAAGCTGGATATAGGTCCTCCGACTAATACTGGTTTCTACTACGATTTTGATCTCGATCACAATTTCACTGCTCAGGATTTGGAATCCATCGAATCCGAAATGAAAAAAGTAGTGAAAGAAAACCAGAAGTTCGTGCGAATGGAGGTACATCGGGACGAGGCCATAAAGCTGATCTCCGAGATGGGACAGGAAACCTACAAGCTAGGTCGACTTCAGGACATCCCGGAAGGGGAAGACATTTCCTTTTACCGGAACGGGGAATTCCTAGACCTTTGCGCCGGGAGCCATGTCGGTTACACGAAAAAGCTCAAAGCCTTCAAACTTCTTAGCATAGCCGGTGCCTACCACCGAGGAGACGAAAAGAACAAGCAACTGCAAAGAATTTACGGGACCGCCTTTCCCACCAAGGATGAATTAGCTCAATACCTTGAACAATTAGAGGAAGCTAAGAAGCGAGATCACCGCCAGCTCGGTCGTGAACTCGGACTCTTTCACATCGACGAAATGGTAGGGCAAGGCTTGGTCCTCTGGAAACCCAAGGGTGCCATCATTCGACAAGAGCTTGAGAGGTTCATCTCCGAAGAACTAACCAAGCAAGGCTACTCGCAAGTATACACGCCACACATCGGGAAACTGGATCTATTCCGCACTTCGGGCCATTTCCCATACTATCGAGAATCGCAATACCCGCCAATCGTTCATCGCGAATGCCTCGATGCTCTAGCTGAAGAAGGTTGTTCCTGCGGAGAACTCTCCAACAAGCTAGATCAAGGGGAAATCGACGGGTACCTGCTCAAACCGATGAACTGTCCGATGCATATCCGCATCTTTCGCTCCGAACAGCACTCTTACCGCGATCTCCCTGTTCGCCTCGCCGAGTTCGGTACAGTCTATCGCTGGGAGCAATCGGGCGAACTCAACGGCATGACTCGTGTTCGCGGTTTCACTCAGGACGACGCCCACCTCTTTCTCCGAGAAGATCAACTTCAGGATGAGATTCAAGGTTGTCTGGGATTGGTGAAACTAGTTTTCTCCATTCTGGGAATGAACGATTATCGAGTTCGCGTTAGTTTGCGTGATCCCGAATCCGACAAGTACGTTGGAGATCCCGCCGCATGGGACAAGGCGGAATCCGACCTTCGTGAAGCAGTCAAGGCCATGGGCGTAGATTACGTTGAGGAACCAGGCGAGGCAGCGTTTTACGGTCCGAAGATCGACTTCATTGTCAAGGACGTCATCGGTCGGGAATGGCAACTCGGGACGGTGCAGGTAGACTACAATCTGCCCGAACGCTTCGATCTCTCCTACGTGGGTTCAGACAACAAGGACCATCGTCCCGTCATGATTCATAGAGCGCCATTCGGTTCCATGGAGCGATTCTGCGGCGTGCTCATCGAGCACTTTGCGGGCAGCTTTCCGACTTGGCTTGCCCCCGAGCAAGTGCGTCTGCTCCCGATGAACGACGACCTGGTCCCGCTGGCTCAAGAAATCCTTGAAAAATTCCAATCCGCTGGACTCCGAGGGAGCGTGGATAAACATGCGGCGAAGCTCGGAGCCAAGATTCGCAACGCCGAAAACGACAAGATTCCCCACATGCTGGTTCTCGGGAAACGCGAAGCTGAGGAAGGAAAAATCTCCGTCCGTTCACGAGCCAACCCCGAGTTGGATGGCCCCATGACCGTAGATGAATGTCTGGCTAAACTTCTTGAGGAAGTAGAAACCAAGGCCCTTCCTAGGCCCAAAGCACAGAAAGAGAATGGCTGAGGAACGGCTCCCGCCGAAACGATCACTCCTCAACATTGCCAACGCAATTGTCGCGTTTCCTATCGTGATTCTCGTGCATGTCTATCGTTTTTTCTCGCCTTTCAAAAAATATTTGCTCGGACCCACGGCGGGGTGTCGCTTTGCGCCTACCTGCTCGGCTTATACGCTGGAATGCCTACGACGATTCCCTCTCCCTATAGCTCTCTGGAAAAGCATCCATCGAATAGCCAGATGCAACCCTCTTCACTCGGGTGGTTATGACCCAGTCATCAGCGATGATGAGGATTGCCAGTCCCAAAAGAACAATTGACCCGTGCTCATCATCCCCGTCGAAAACTTTCCCTCACGCGATGAAGCGGCACTTGTCACATTTTTGGAGCGTTGCAAAAGTGAAGCCCGAAGAACAGATTCTCCATATTTCGGTTCCATCACGGTCGAAACTAATTTCGTCGACCCACTTGCTATCCTCGAGACGATCAGTGAGGAGGGAAATCCCTTGTGGTACGTCGAGCGCCCATCCGAGGAATTCGCGCTCTCGTGCGGAGAAGCAGTTGCATACCAAGAATTTTCGGGTCACGCTCGTTTTTCCGAGGCCCGTTGCTTCGCCGCTGAAGTATTTTCCCGAACTATTGCCACGGGCGACCTAGCGCCCGGCGGAGCCGGCCCCACGTTCGCCCTCGCCGCAACCTTCGAAGAAAACAATGATGTACACGAGGGCCATCCCGCTCCGCTCGCCGTTTTCATGCCTCGCTGGCAAGTACTTCGGAAAGGCGGTCGGCACTATGCAATTGCGAATGCAAAGATTGAACCTGACTCCAACCTTCATGAGATGGCACAAGGCATTTGGGCCGCGCACGCAAAACTATCACACTTTCGTAACCAAACCGAAATTCCCAACTTCGTCCAACTCCCCCCGCCCATTCTCTCACCACATCGAGAACAAAACGACTACGAGGAGATCGTGGCCAAAGCCCTTGATCTCCTTGACGCGGAAAGCTTCGACAAAATCGTGTTGTCGCGCAAAATCACTCTCGACTCGGATCGTTCTCTATCTCCTTTTGCCCTCGCACACCAACTCCGTGAACGTTTTCCGGACTGCCACACTTTTTGCCTCGGTGACCGTCGACCGGGCATGCTGGTAGGAGCGACTCCCGAAAACCTCTTGCGCGTAGAAGGGGATCAAATCGAAACGGAAGCACTTGCCGGCACCACCGCCAGAGGTGGTAACGCAGGAACCGACGCTCAATTGGGCCAAGCCCTTCTCGATAGTGAAAAGGAAGGACGCGAACACCGATTGGTCGTCGAATCCATTAAACGTCGCCTGCAAGCACTCGGTCTAAGACATTGTGAAGAAGGTCGCCCTCGCCTTCTCCGCTTGTCAAACCTCCAACACGTACGAACCCCTCTTCGGGCGAGCTTGTCAAAGAATCTGCATCCCCTCGACATTCTTGCGGAACTTCACCCCACTCCGGCCATAGGGGGAAGTCCTCGCGAATCGGCCTTGCCGCACCTGAGAGAACTCGAAGGCTTTTCGAGAGATTGGTACAGTGGCGTGGCCGGATGGTTCGACCATGAGGGAGAAGGTGAATTCGTAGTGCCCCTTCGCTGCGGTCACCTTAACGACAAAAAAGTCGCTTTGTACGCAGGATCAGGAATTGTTAAAGGTTCCGATCCCGTTAGCGAAAAACTGGAAACCGACCTCAAGCTTGCTGCCATGCTTGAATCGCTTCAACGCACCTGATACGAAATATCCCCATGAACGAATCGAGTTTAACCAACGCCCGGGCCACTCAAGCTTGGGGTACGACTTTGGCCCGCACACTCTCGGCCATAGGCGTTCGGTACGTAGTTTTTTCTCCCGGTTCGCGATCCACACCTTTGATTCTAGCTTGCGAAGCATGCAAGGGGTTAGAGACGCTTCCCATACTCGACGAGCGCTCCGCCGGTTTTTACGCAATCGGCCTAGCCAAGATGTCAAAGAAACCCGTTGCAGTCGTCTGCACTTCGGGCACGGCTCCAGCTAACCTCTTGCCCGCTGCAGTCGAAGCAAACATGTCTGGGATCCCTTTGCTTTTGCTAACGGCGGATAGACCACCCGAACTCCGAGACTGTCAAGCAGGTCAATCAATAGACCAAACGAAGCTTTTCGGAACTCAAGTCAGATGGTTTCATGAATTATCGTTACCTCGCTTCCATTTGGACGCTCTTTCCTACCTTAGACAGACAATCGTACAAGCTGTCGGAACTGCAACTGGATCAAACCCCGGCCCCGTACATCTTAACTTCCCCTTTCGAGAACCCTTTTTTGTGGAAGAGGAATGGGCGAATCCTCCGATGCCGGAAGATTTGGCATGGGATCACTTCCTTCATCAGGTTCGCCCTCCGGTTGCCACACGAATCCAACTTGCGGAAAATCTCTCGGCATTAAGACCCTTTCGCCGTTGGCTCGTATTGGCAGGTCAAACTTCCTCCAGAGATTCCGCCACAGCAGTATCGGAAAAATTGGGCGCACCCCTCTTGGCAGACGCCTTTTCACCAGTTCGAGAGGAAACTTG
>CAJQSI010000007.1 GCA_905612515.1 uncultured Opitutales bacterium
GATGTTTTCCTCCAGATATTGATGGAGGAGAAACTCGACTACTTTGCGCACCTCGGAAAAGGGGGCTCGGTCGGACACCGTGAAATCCGCCAACAAATCACGTCTGGTTCGCGAAAGGTATTGAGTGGCTCGTTTACCAACGGCTACGAACTTGGCCGATGCATCCACTTCGTGGACTATCCGAAAGAGGTTTGCGTTGAGAGCCCCGCAAAGGCCTTTGTCGGTAGACAGGACAAGTATGCCTCGGTGTTTCACGAGACGGTTCTCGAAAAAAGCCTGTCCCGACTCCTGTACATTGTTGGAAAGAGAACCGATTACATCGGCAAGCAATAGAGCGTAAGGACGACCGCACTTTGCAGACTCCTGCGCCCGCTTCATCTTGGAAGTCGCCACCATCTGCATCGCCTTGGTGATTTTGCGGGTGTTCTTTACGCCCTTGATGCGGTTGCGAATGTCGCGGGTGTTGGCCATTTGAGCTATGCGGTGATGGAGCCTCTAATAAAGATAAGACAGAATCGCCGGTTTCAGGCGAAGGAACGTTTCCAGTCTTCGACAGACCTGCGAAGGTCTTCCTCTATGCTTTCGGTGAGGTTTCCTTCCTCGTGTATCTTTTGGACGACTTCCTTGCCGCTTCCGGTAAAGTATTCCTTGAGGCTTTCCACGGCTGCCGTAATTCGGGATACGTCGATTGTATCGAAAAAGTCGTTTTCCATGGCCCACATGACCCCGGTCTGGACTGAAACCGGAACGGGACTGTAGACGCCTTGCTTGAACATTTCCACAATGCGCGCACCTCGACCCAGTTGCGCTTTGGTGGCGGCATCCAGATCGGATTCGAACTGAGAAAAGGCGGCCAGTTCTCGAAATTGGGCAAGTTGCAATTTCACCTTACCGGACACTTTCTTGTAAGCCTTTACCTGTGCCGCCGAACCGACCCGCGATACGGACAGGCCAACCGACACTGCGGGACGTATGCCCTTGTTGAAAAGATCGGTCTCGAGGAAAATCTGCCCGTCGGTGATGGAAATGACGTTGGTGGGAATGTAGCCCGCGACGTCTCCCATCTGCGTTTCAATGATGGGCAAAGCAGTGAGGGAACCGTTGCCGCTGTCCTTGTTGAGACGGGCGGAACGCTCGAGGAGCCTTGAGTGCAGGTAAAAAACGTCACCGGGAAATGCTTCGCGACCGGACGGACGTTTCAAGATAAGTGAAATTTGTCGATAGGCGACAGCGTGCTTGGAAAGGTCATCGTAGACGATGAGGGCGTCTCTCCCGTTTCTCAAGAACCACTCGCCCATGGCGCACCCCGAGTAGGGAGCTAGGTATTGGTTGGCGGGATTGTCGGCTGCGGGAGCCGCGACCACTATAACGTAATCCATGGCCCCGTTGTTCTCCAAAGCCTTGATAGTACGGGCAATGTTGGAGTTCTTCTGACCAACGGCAACGTAGATGGAATAAACGGGACGAAAATCAGGGTCACCGCTTTCCTCGCCCAGCTTGTTTATTTTCGCTTGGTTGATGATGGTGTCGATGGCGATCGTGGTCTTGCCCGTGGAGCGATCCCCGATGATCAATTCGCGCTGACCTCGACCGACGGGAATCATGGAATCGATGGCCATAATGCCCGTTTGCAGCGGTTGGTCCACCGACTGCCGCGGGATAATGCCCGGAGCAATCCGTTCGACCGGATAATTCTCGCTTGAGTCGATAGGGCCCTTCTCGTCAATGGGGCGTCCGATGGCATCCACCACCCTGCCCAACAAACCCATACCTACCGGAACGGAAAGCAAGCGACCAGTGGTTTGGACTTCGTCGCCTTCCTTCAAACGACTCGCATCGCCCAAAATGACACAACCGACCGAATCTTCCTCCAAATTCAAGGCAATTCCGGAAACGTTGTCCGGAAACTCGACCATTTCGTTGAACATTACCTTGGAGAGTCCGTCCACACGGGCAACGCCATCGGCCAAAGTCGTGATGCGCCCGACGTTCGTCCGAGTGGCATCCGTGGAAAGGCTTTCGATTTCCTTTTTTATAAGTTCTGTAATATTGCTCATTGCTTAAAGAATATTCGTGGGAAGGAGGGAAAGTTCGTAGGTAAAGGTCAACTCAAGGCTCTTACGAGGGGACGAAGACGGGTGGCTGCCGAATCCTCGTAGACATCGTCGCCCACCTTGACCCGAATGCCGACAAGTAAATCCGGGTTTTCGCGCAATTCCACTTCGATGCTGCGACCGTACTGTCGCGATAGTTCCTGCTTCAAGGATTCGATCGCCTCATCGGCAGGTTTTCCGGCAAACTCCACTATGGCTATGCCCTTGGATAGCTCGCGTTTAACATGATCCAAATACAAGTGAAGCAAAAGTTTGTGTTCGCGGGGCGGATTCGCTCGAAGAGATTCGAGGACCTCGCGAACTTTCTCCTCGACCACCCTGCCCTCCTCGTCGAGGGAAAGCTGTATCAGTTTTTTCGAGATTTCTCGAATGCGGGAGGATGCAGTCATTTGTGGAAAGAAAACAAGTGAGAAACGAAAGTTCTAATTCGAAGACAACTTGGCTTCGCGCGCTGCGGCGTCACTGAAGCGATCGCGTTCGTCAGTGTTCAACTCACGTCCCAAAACCCGTGACGTCGCCATCACCACGAGCGATGCGATTTCCTCACGGGCCTCCTCAAGCACACGTTGCTTTTCCAGTTTCATGGCATCACGAGCCTTGGAAACGATATCGGCGGCCTGTGTTTCAGCCTCTTCGCGCTGGCTTTCTAGATGCGCCTTCGCTTGGTCACGGGCCTGAGCAACAGTTTTTTGGGCTTCAACAGAGGCATCCTTCAAGGTCTCTTCTTGCTTGCGATCGGTTTCCTCAAGTTGAAGCTTAATTTTCTCCGCATTTTTTAGGGAATCCGCAATCTGCTCCTCTCGCTCCTTAACCGAGGAAAGAATGCCCTTGAAGGCAAATCTCCAGATCAAGAAGGCGACAACGGTGAAATTCACGGCTTGGGCAAACAATAGATGCCAATTAACACCAAACTTTTCGGTGATACCGTGAATGGTTTGCTCAAGGCCGCCTGCGGATGATAATATCTCTATCATGTCATCGGTGTGTCATGGAAATAAAGTTTGCTCAGGAATGCGATAATCCCTTGCAGTTATTAAAGAAACAAAGCGTAGAAGGCGACCGCCTCAGCTAATGCCATGCCGATGATGGCCTGCGTTAGAATCTTGCCGGATGCGTCGGGGTTACGCCCTACGGCCTCAGTGGCCTTCATTGCGGCTAAACCCACCCCAATGGCTGCTCCAAGGCAACCGAGACCAGCTTGGACTGACTTCAAATCTCCTGTTACTTCTGCCAATACTTCGAACATGTTATTTTCCTTTTCCTTTTAATTTTCTGATTGTTGGCCCGACGCCCACTCACGCGGATGGTCCCGACGGGAAAATAGTTTAGTGCTCTTCTCCGTCTCCATGGTTGCAAATCAAGCCGATGTAAACCGAAACCAGCAGCATGAAGACCAAAGCTTGCACGATGCCGATGAGTACTTCAAGAAAGTAGAAAGGCAAGGGAACCACGCCCATCATAATGTCCGAGAGCCAAGCGGGGGCTCCGAGCCGATTACCCATCTCGAACATGCTGTGAAGCAGGCTCTCACCACCGAAGACGTTTCCGAACAGTCGGAAACTCAGGGAAATCGGGCGAAACGCGATCGAAACAATCTCGATGAAGCCGACAAGGAGAAAAATGACGCCGAGAAAGTAGAACATTCCCCAATGCACCTCTCCCTTGTTGGCCTTGTTGCCAAACCAGTCCTTGAGGATTGCCTTGGGTCCTGCGTAGCGAAAAATGAAATAGAGCCAGGCGATGTTGGCCACAGCTGCAAGCGCAAAGGTCATGTTAAGATCCGCGTTGCCAGGTCTTATAAACGCTGTCCAATCACCGTGCAAGTCCTTGGTGTAGAGGGTTCCCACTCCGGGCAGCAAACCACTCAAGTTGTTCACGAGAATAAACACAAAAAGACCACTAAGAAGCCAGAAAGCCGGGAAAAAGACACGACGGCCCACTATCGGTTCAACAATATCCCGCAATCCGCCAATCACGTATTCGACAACCAATTGACCTCGAGACGGAACAAGGGAAGGCTTACTCACCAAGGCCTTTACGATTACTATAAGAAGCAAAGAGACCACCCAGCTCGTTACCATTGAGTTAGTGATTGGAAGATTGCCTACGTACCACAAGGGCTGGGCAGTAATGCTCACACCATCACTAGAAGCATGAAGGTGGATTGCTGACAGAAAAAACCAAAATGTGCAGAGAACTTTAAGCACTTTTATCAAGATTTAATAAAAGTAGGAGTTATAAGTTAAAATAAGCTGAGGTCAATGTGGATTTTCCCTTTTTTCGGCAAAAACAAAGCAAAAATGGAGCAATTATAGACCGGGAGATAGAGGCTGCAGATAGAATATGATTAAATAACCAGTTTACTGTTCCTTCTCGTTGCAGCGAGTGGCGATGAAGGTTTGGTGCACCGGTAAAATATTCTGGAAGAAGGTCTCGTGTTCAAAAGGCCATACGAATTCAGGTTCAATATTCCATGACTCGATCCCGTTTACCTGGTCCATAGCCCATGCAAAGTAATCTTCATGATCGGTACGGAAACACAATTCGGCATTCAGGACAGAGCGAGAAGCGAGCAAGTCGAGAAAGGGATGCTGAATGAGGCGACGCTTGTGGTGACGTTTCTTGGGCCATGGATCGGGAAACAAGAGAACAGTTCTTTTAAGAATTAAAGCGTCAGGCAAGTTTTCAAGAAACTCATTGGCTTCCGTTTTAAAAAAGAAAAGATAAGGAAGTTCGCGTTTTTCCCTTTTACTGTTTGCCTTATCTATCCTCTTGGTAATCAAGTCGATTCCAATGCAGGGGTCGTCGGGTTTACTCTCGGAATATGCGGTTAGCCAGTGCCCGTGGCCACATCCAATCTCTAGGGTCAGACCGTCCGCAAGACGATCCTCGGGAATGGTCGAGAGGCATTCCTCACCGAAGAGTCGAACACGTTCTCCACGAGTTGCTAGGTCAACGTACTGCTCGCGAAAAAGGTCACTCACTACCCTACCCTATCATTACCTGCGTTCTTTCCCGCAAGGATTACCATCAGCACACTGACGTCTGAAGGGTTGACGCCGGAAATACGACCTGCCTGCGCAAGCGTGGAAGGGCGTATCCGCGAGAGCTTTTCAATACTTTCCTTGCGTAACCCGGGAAGGTCTTCATAGGAAAAGTTGGGCGGAATCTTGACCTTTTCGGACTCTGCTAGCTTGGCGACATTGCGAAATTCCCGCTCCAAGTAACCGGAATAGGTCGTGCGGTATAAAATTTCATCTCGCGTCGGACTGGGCAAACGCAAGAAATCGCTGGGAAGGGCGTTCACTCCCCCACCCTTCCGCAGATGGACAGCGGCAGTAATGCCACCTTCTACCTTAACCGTTTCAAATTCGTGTGTCCATTTTTCGACATTAGATAACTTTTCCTTCACGGAGGCAAGCCGAGTGGATGTAAGAACTTCAAAACGCTCGGAGTGTTTCAACATACGAAGTTCGGCGCTTCCATGATTAAAAAGCAAGCGGTGCTCCGCTCTACTGGTGAACATACGATACGGTTCAGTCGTGCCTTTTGTTACAAGATCATCAACGAGTACTCCTAAATACCCTTCATTGCGACCAATGACCAAGGGTTCTTCGCCACGGACCTTGGCTACGGCGTTTAAACCTGCCAATAGACCTTGCCCAGCAGCTTCCTCATAACCTGAGGTGCCATTTATCTGACCTGCAAAAAATAGAGATTCCAGTATTTTGGATTCAAGATTGCGGTGTAATTGAGTAGGTGGAGCATAGTCGTATTCCACCGCATAAGCAGGTCTAAGAATGATAGCTTCCTCGAGTCCGGGTATGGTTTTTAAAATCTCGTGCTGAACGGAAAATGGCAAACTGGTGGAGAGACCGTTAACATACCATTCATCGGTATTAATTCCTTCAGGTTCCAACTGAATACGGTGCGAGTCCTTGTCGGTAAAACGAACAATCTTGTCCTCGATGCTTGGGCAATAACGAGGACCGGTTCCAACAATTTCTCCGCAGTAAAGAGGAGACAGTTTTAGGTTCTGTCGTATGATTTCAGAAGTTTTATCTGTCGTTCGAGTAACGCGACACGTCACTTGAGCACCACCCCCAAACGGAAAGCTTGCCAGATGGGGATTCCCATGTTCCACGTGGAACCAGCGGGATGAATGTTCCATGTGGAACATGTCGTCTTCGGAGCGAGTGTCATGAAAGGCGAAAAAGGTTGGGTTTTCGTCCCCAAACTGTTCCTCGAGCTGGTCAAGCTTGATGCTTTTACCTAAAAGCCGTGGCGGCGTACCAGTTTTAAAACGTTCAAGTTCTATCCCATACTTCAGGAAATCTGACGACATGCCTATGGCCACGTGATCCCCGAGGCGACCGCCTTCACTCTTGTTTTGTCCGACATGCATGAGTGCTCGAAGGAAAGTTCCTGTGGTCACGACAACAGTGGATGCAAAAAATTCGAGGTCTAAACTCGTGCGAACCCCAATGCATTTGCCACCCTCCACGATCAAACCCGTTACCATCGTTTGAAATACCGTAAGGTTTTCGGCGAGTTCCAACACGTGCTTCATCCTGCATTGGTAAGCCTTTTTGTCACATTGGGCTCGTGGAGCCTGAACCGCCGGCCCTTTGGATGTGTTCAGCAATTTAAACTGTATGCCTGTGAAATCGGTATTTAGCGCCATTTCACCGCCAAGGGCATCGATTTCTCGCACTATCTGACCTTTGGCTTGGCCACCAATCGCGGGATTGCAACTCATTTGGGCTATAGTGTCCACGTTGCCGGTAAGCATAAGGACATCCGCCCCACAACGGGCTGCAATTAACGCAGCTTCACAACCCGCATGCCCAGCGCCACAAACGATGACGTCGTAAGCTTGATTTTTTCCGTATTTCAGTCCTGTACTCACTTGCCAATGCAAAAGGAATTAAAGAGGCGGTCGAGCATATCCTCATTGTCCGTCTTGCCCACGATTTCTCCGAGGGCATCGATCCCGGATGTGATTTCAAGTAGGGAAAGTTCAATGGACATATCTTCCAGAAGTAATCGATGAGCCTCCCGTAAAAAGTCTCCCGAAATTGCGAGATTGGCAGCATGCCGTGCGTTCACGATGATGCAGTCCTCCGACGGGGGCGGAATGAGTTTTTGCATCATCAGCTCTATCGCCGTTCTGCAATGATCAAGTCCTTCACCCGTTTCTATAGAGAGCCGCAAGTGCTGGAAGTCAGGGAGAAAGCTATGAAAACCCTTGCTGTCATCGAGATCGATTTTGTTTTCTAAAATAAGACAGTTTTCTGCATTAATATTTTCGGCGAGCACTTTACCAACAGAATCAGGAGAGGGTAGGGCGCTATCCAAGACAAAAAGAAAGCAGTCCGCCTCTTCTGACAATTGAAGCGTACGCTCGATGCCTAAACGCTCCACTGTCGAACCACCTTCGCAAAGGCCCGCGGTGTCCATCATCTCAACCATAAAAGGGCCGATCTCTATCCGACTGGAAAGATAGTCCCGAGTTGTTCCACTTTCCTCACTTACGATAGCTCGCTCCTCGCCGCAGAGCAGGTTGTACAAACTACTTTTACCGGCATTGGGTGATCCCACTATCAGGCATCTGATTCCTGCCTCCAGCAACTGAGCGCAACCTGCAGATTGCGAAAGGTGATCTACCTCCGCAATAAGATTGGCCAAAGCGGAAGACGGGCCCTTCATCTCTTCCGCTGGAAGGTCTTCTTCAGGAAAATCAATATATGCCTCGAGGTTTGCCTGAAGGTCGAGCAATCTCGACTGGAGGTCTCTGATTTTTTTTCCGAGGTCTCCGCGGAGTTGAATTCGGGCCACTTCAAGAGCTCGATCACTGGAAGCTTTGATGAGGGTTGCCACTGATTCAGCCTGCGTCAAATCCATGCGACCCGAGAGGAATGCTCGTTTAGTATATTCCCCAGGGTCGGCCAAACGGCACCCACGGGCAACTAAGTCCTCAATTATCTTCTTGGTTATCAGTGGGTTGCCATGTGAGCTAATTTCCAGTGAAGGTTCACCCGTGTAGGAATTTTGTTCCTCGTAGAATACGAAGATCACATCGTCTATTAGACATTCGTTAATATCCCGATATCCAGCAAGGCTTGACCGACGTGGGGTAGGGTAGGGGACTCGAAGCGCATCCTTGCACAATTTTGGGCAAAGTGTTCCACTCACCCGAACGACTGCTATTGCTGACTCTCCAATCGGCGTCGCAGCCGCAACGATCGAATCGTTCGCGGACACTTTTCGGACCTTCCTTTCTTAGGATTCGTCGGCAGGCTCGCTTTGCGCGAGAACCGAACCAACGGTGACCTGAACCTTTTCGAGAATGGATTTCGTCAGCTTGGCCATAAGCTCGGGGTTCTCGGACAAAGCCTGCTTGGCCGCTTCACGCCCTTGTCCGACGAGTTCTCCCTCGTAGGAAATCCAAGATCCCTTCTTGTCGAGAATTTGATGTTCTACGCCAAGGTCGACAACGGAACCCGTGCGAGAAATGCCCTCGTTGTACATGATGTCGAATTCACAGGCCGTAAAGGGCGGTGCTACTTTGTTCTTAACTATTTTCACGCGAGTTCGTGAACCAGTGACCGTGCCATTGGATTCCTTGATCTGGCCGATGCGGCGAATATCCATGCGCACGGAACAGAAAAATTTGAGGGCACGTCCACCGGGCGTGGTTTCGGGACTACCGAACATCACACCGATTTTCTCTCGAATTTGGTTGGTGAAGATGCACACGCATTTAGATTTGGCGATTGCAGCCGTGAGTCTGCGCATGGCTTGGCTCATCATGCGGGCTTGCAAACCCACCGTGACGTCACCCATTTGGCCGTCCAACTCCTGTCGTGGCACCAGTGCCGCCACCGAATCCACAACGATGACATCGATGGCGCCCGAACGGATTAGGGTTTCGGTAATGTTGAGTGCGTCTTCGCCACTCTCGGGCTGAGAAATCATTAGGTTGTCGAGGTCCACGCCAACTATCTTGGCATATCTGGGATCGAGAGCGTGTTCGACGTCAACGAATACGGCATTTCCGCCTCGCCTCTGCGCTTCCGCTATTACACTGAGGCAAAAAGTAGTCTTGCCCGAGGCCTCGGGGCCATAAATCTCGACGGTCCGTCCTCTTGGCAGTCCACCCACACCCAAGGCGAGATCAATGGCTAAGGAGCCAGTCGAAATCACGGAAACATTCATCTTTGTGGCATCGCCAAGGCGCATCAAGGCTCCCTCGCCAAACTTCTTGTTAATACCGGAAATGGCGAGATCGAGATCGGCGTTGCCGGTAGAAGATTTTTCTTTGGTTGCAGTCTTAGCCATAATGAAAAGGGTTGGTTGGAAAATTAATTTGGAATAATCAACATGCGGCGTTGCCACACGGAAGCAAGATGTTTTGAAAAAAATCTTCGGTTAGTGCAAAACACACCTCTTGGGTTCAACCAACAAGTACAGGTGGCGTATTTGCATCACACAAATTTATATGTGAAATTTACTGTCGAGAGAAGGAGAGGTTCTTCACAAGACAATGCATATTAGTTGCTATGCCTTTTCAACGATCAACATTTCCAACAGCGGAAGAGAGCTTTTTAATTCTCGTTTGTGTCACCACTTTCTTCCGCATGTGGAGGTCGTGGCTCGGCGGCGTCATCGGCGGAAAGGTCAGGTGAAGGAGAATTCTCATCGGGGACAGACTCTTCTAAAAGCTCTTGATTTGGTTCGGCATCAACTGGCGAATCCTCAGGGTCATCGTCACCACCTTCTTGCATGGCAACAACGCGAGAAATTGCGATTAGTTTGTCGCCCTTAGCCAAGTCAACAAGCTTAACCCCCTTTGTACCTCTATTGGTCTCACGAATATTGAGCACGGGACAGCGAACGGCCTGACCTTTCTTGGTCAACATCATAATCTCGTCGTCCTCATCGACAGCTAAAGCTCCCGCAAGAGCCTTCGCATCCATAGCAATGACACCGTAACCGCCTCGCTTGCGAGGCGTGTTATCCTCTCCTTCTCCACCACGAGGAAGGAACGCTGAGAATTCAGTTCGTATGCCCAACCCGTTAGCACCGGCAATGAGAAGCAGTCGCTCGTCGTCAACTACTAGCATACTTTCCACATGATCTCCCTCACGTAAGCGAATTCCTCGCACGCCACGGGTAACACGACCTTGGTTGCGAAGTTGGTTTTCGTGAAAACGGAGACCTTTACCATTGTGAGTAAGGATAAGAATATGATCTTCGCCCGTTGTCTTACGGGCTTCAATGACAGCGTCGCCTTCATCCACGTTAATGCCAATAAGTCCTCCTTTGCGGTGGTTGCGATATGCCGAAAGGTGAGTCTTTTTGACGACTCCCCTTTGAGTGCATAAAACGAGGGACACCGGTTGCTCAAAATCTTCCACACAAACCATCGCAGCAACCTTTTCGCCTTTTTGCATCTGAAGCAAATTGACAATACTACGACCTTTAGAGTCTCGCTTCCCTTCAGGCACCTCATAGACTTTTTCCACATACACTCGGCCATTGCTCATGAAGAACATCATTGTGTCGTGGGCATTAGCCGTAAAGAGCTGGTCGATGGGATCCTCATCCCTTTGTCCACTGCCGATCACCCCCTTGCCTCCGCGATGCTGTGAACGATATTCGTCGACCGAAGTACGCTTAATAAAGCCGTTCTTGGTGATGGTGATTACGCAACCATCGTTAGGAATTAGGTCTTCCATCCTGATGTCGCCTTCAGCCTCCGTAATTATGCAACGACGGGGCGAAGGATAGGCATCCTTCATTTCCAAAAGGTCATCCTTGATTACTTCGAGGAGGCGACTTTCGTTGCCGATGATTTCACGAAAGCCTTCGATCAGCACCATCAGTCCGGCATATTCCTCCTCGATTTTTTCTCGCTCCATACCTGTAAGCTGGTAGAGACGAAGATCTAGGATAGCATTAGTCTGCCGCTCAGAAATAGTGAATTTCTCCATCAACCTTGCCTTTGCCTCATTCCTGTTGGCGGATGCGCGAATTATGCGAACGAACTCGTCAAGGTTATCGAGGGCAATCTTATAGCCCTCCAAAATGTGAGCTCGATCCTCTGCTTTACGAAGGCGAAACTGAGTGCGACGAAAAATAACCTCGCGGCGATGCTCAACGTAGCACTCGAGCATTTCCTTGATGTTCATTTGCCTGGGCCTACGCTTGTCGATCGCAAGCAGGATGACGCCGAAGGAACTTTCGAGAGCCGTCATTTTGTAAAGCTTGTTGAGCGTGACACGCTCAATCTCGCCCATCTTCAGTTCAACCACGATACGAGTGGTTTCAGTAGACTCGTCTCGCAAGTCGCTTACTCCATCCAGCAACTTGTCCTTAACCAAGTCGGCGATGCGTGTTACAAGCGTGGCCCGGTTGGCATTGTAGGGAATTTGGGTAATGACAATTTGTTGCCGACCACTAGGCAATTCCTCAATCTCCATGCTTCCCCGCATGCGAACGATGCCGCGACCGGTTTTCATGTAGGATTGAATACTTGCAGAACCGGAAATAGTACCTCCAGAGGGGAAATCCGGACCCGGCAGGTGCTGCATCAAGTCATCGATCGTGATAGATGGATCATTAATCAAGGCACAGGTCGCATCAATAATTTCACCCAGATTGTGAGGAGGTATATTGGTTGTCATACCAACGGCAATCCCAGTGGACCCATTCATCAAAAGGTTGGGTAGAGCCGCAGGCAAAACCGTGGGTTCCGTCGAACTCTCTTTGTAATTTGGGGCAAAATCTACGGTGTCCTCGTCGATGTCTCGCAACATTTCCTCCGCAATACGCGTGAGACGACACTCGGTGTACCTGTAGGCCGCTGCAGAATCACCATCGACAGAGCCAAAATTTCCCTGTCCGTCTACCAGCGGATAGCGCATAACCCATGGTTGTGCCATCCTTACCAAAGTATCGTATACGGAACCATCCCCATGTGGGTGATAATTCTTAAGCACTTCACCGACAACACCGGCACATTTGTCATATGGACGATTGTGTAGCAAACCTTCGCGCATCATGGCGTAGAGCACACGACGCTGAACGGGCTTGAAGCCATCTCGAGCATCGGGAAGGGCACGACTGACAATTACCGACATCGAGTAATCGATGTAGGCGGTTTGCATGATCTCCGTTATATTGGTTGGGATCAGACGCTCGGAAATTTCTTCCATTGGGATCTATTGGTTAGGATGATTGGTAGTCGAAAGGTTACTGGCGTTACTTAACAAAAAAGTTGCAAGGTTACACATCCAGATAAGACACATTCAACGCATTATCTTCGATAAATGCACGACGGGATGGAACGTCTTCGCCCATCAACATGGAAAAAAGATGATCAGCTGCCGCAGCGTCGGCAATATCGACTTTCACAAGACTTCGGGTATTGGGGTCCATGGTAGTCTCAAAGAGTTGCTTCGGATTCATTTCCCCAAGACCTTTGTAGCGCTGAATCTGCAATCCCTTGCGTCCGAGTAAACGAATATTTTCAAGTATGTCGAGGAGGGAGCGCACCTCCATCTCGTTCTCTTTTCCCTCCTGCCCAAAATTCTCAACAAGCTTGTAATTAGGATTTTCGCCATCGGTTTCGAAATCTTCCAATCGGATGCCTTGTTCGGTGATGCCCTCAACTATCTTTTCCATTTCATGTGACTCGAAAATTTCGTGAACCGATATTCGCTTCCGGACAAGCCGCCCTTCGACCTCAATTTCACGATTCACGGTTCCTTCGCGTTCCTCTGGCGGGATATTTTGCCCCTCGTAAAAACCCTCGCGAGCTTCGGCATCGGGAAAGAAACGAAATTCTTCTTTGTTGCCTGTCCGAATGCGAGCAATGTAACGGGGTAGTTTCCCTGATTGATTATCATGTCGACGAAGATAGCGAGGCAGGTCGCAACCATAGCGACGGACACCGGCTCCGAGCGCTTCCAGCCTTGATAGGGATTCGACCAGTTTCCTTACCACTTCTGCAGAAAAACTTTTATTGCCTTCTGTTCGCAAGAGCGTGACGTCTTCGGATCCCAATTGCAGAAGTATTCGGCTCATTTCGGAATCATCCTCAATGTATTGCTCGGTTTTTCGGCGCTTAATCTTGTAAAGAGGCGGTCTGGCAACATAGACGTAACCGTGCTCGATTAGGCCACGCATCTGGCGAAAAAGAAAAGTCAGCAAAAGGGTTCGGATATGCGCTCCATCAACATCCGCATCAGTCATTATGATAATCTTGTGGTAACGAGCCTTTTCCACTTCGAAGGATCCTTCTCCTTCGTGATCGCCAATACCCGTGCCCACGGCAGTGATAAGACTTCGGATTTCCGCATTGTTCAAAACCTTGTCCAAGCGTGCTTTTTCAACATTGATCAACTTGCCGCGCAAAGGCAGGATGGCTTGCGTGAGCCGATCTCGTCCTTGCTTTGCAGAACCACCAGCGGAATCACCCTCAACAATGTAAAGCTCGCTCTTCGCAGGATCCTTTTCGGCACAATCGGCAAGTTTCCCAGGTAACCCACCCCCGGACAGAGCGCCCTTGCGGACAGTTTCTCGAGCCTTTCGAGCAGCTTCACGTGCTCTCGCCGCATGAACCACCTTATTGATAAGGCTGCGCGCCTCGTCAGGATTGGTTTCGAAATGATATTTCATTTTCTCACCAACAATTTTCTGAACGATACCGTCGACCTCGCGGTTGGACAACTTGGTCTTGGTCTGTCCTTCAAAACGCGGTTCAGGTACTTTAACCGAGATGACAGCAGTTAGTCCTTCACGCACATCCTCACCCGAAAGTGAAAGGTCTTTATCCTTAATAAGATCATTGGTGCGAGCATAACCATTAACCACTCGAGTTAAGGCAGTACGAAAACCAGAGAGATGGGTGCCGCCTTCTACGTTGTGAATAGAGTTGGCGTAGGAATATATTTGGTCACTGAATCCATCGTTATACATCAAGGCGATGTCCACAATAATGGTACCATCGCCACTCTCGTTGATCGACTCCCCCGAAAAACTAATGGGGTCGGGGTGCAACGTCGTCTTATTTTCGTTAAGGTAGGCGACGTATTGGCTAATTCCATCATCAAACTTAAAGCTTTCACGTTTGCCGATACGCTCATCTTCCAAGTTTATTGAAACACCAGGGTTAAGAAAGGCCAGTTCGCGAAGACGTTTGGCAAGAATGTCGAAATTAAACTCCCTCATTTCCGTGAAGATTTCAGGATCCGGTAAAAACGTTATCTTTGTGCCCGTATGGGAGCTAGAACCGATCACCTTGAGGTTTTGAGTCGTCTTACCGCGAGCGAACTCCATTGCGTGGACTTTGCCTTCACGACGCACCTCCGCGACGAACCACTCGGATAAAGCATTCACGCACTTTGCTCCAACGCCATGCAATCCACCGGAAACCTGATAGGCGCCCTTGCCGAACTTACCGCCCGCGTGCAAATTCGTTAAAACTAGCTCCAACGCCGGCATATTGTGCTTGGGGTGCATATCTACTGGAATCCCTCGCCCATCGTCCTCGATCGAGCAGGACCCATCGTTGTGCACGTTAACCTTGATCTCGGAGCAATGGCCGGCTAACGCCTCATCTATGGAATTATCAATGATTTCAAAAACACAATGGTGAAGTCCCCGTTCGTGAGTATCGCCAATGTACATGTCGGGGCGTTTTCGCACACCTTCCAATCCCTCCAGCTTTTGGATTTGAGAAGCATCGTACGCTTCCTTCTTGTTAACAGGTTCAATATTTTTTTCGGGAGGGTTTTCTTCCGACATGGCTTCGTGGTTAGTGATGATGGACTATTGGGAATTCTTAATGTAAGGTGGCGGGGTAAAAGTCTCTAACAAAATGCATTTTTTTCTGGTAAGGTAAAACACTTCTTTTATAAACAAAAGGAAGGGGTTTGGTCAAGGGGTTTTGAATAGATTTGAGCATCGATAAAGGAATAATTGAGTAGTGATTGAGACAGGCAAACCCAACCATACCCAAAACCTATATAATGCCTTTATAGCCAGTAGTTTGTGAACTTCAGGAATGGTTTGGTTTTTCTCGTAAAAGAAGGATTTTCGTATTTTTAAATACCGCACAATCGAGTGACCTTCCGAACATCTTTCGTTTTATTGCTAAAACACCTTGTTGTTCGATGGGTCCAATAGGGCCAAAAGAACCAAGGGAAAACCTGTGGCCTGAAGTGAAGACCGCAACGATCGTGAATAAACTCGGGTTATTGAAATAGGCCTCTTATTCCTCCCTCAAAAGGGTGAAATCCCCAAAAGCACCCGATCAATACGACACTCGAGAAGAAATAGAGCAAATTTAAGGGCAATCCAATCTTGACAAAATCTCGGAAGCGATATCCTCCAACACTATAAACATAAGTGTTCGTTTGATAACCGATAGGAGTAGTGAAACTGGCGGAGGCAGCAATGCAAGTAGCCAGAAGAAACGCTCGGGCATCTTCAGCCCCAAAATTAAGCCGGCTTGCCAATTCCAAGGAAATTGGGGCCATCAAGACGATTGTTGCATTATTGGAAAGGATTTCGGTGAGAACAGCAGTTGTAAGGTAAATTGCAGATAATAGAAGGAACGGTCGCAACTCCTCGGACGCATTTGCAAGCACTCCCGAAGATAGAGCCTCTGCAATCAAGTTTGAAGCACCGGAGGATTTCATCGCCAATCCGAGGGTGAGCATTCCATAAATAAGAACGAGTATGTTCCACTCTACGGAAGCGTATCCATCCTTGGGTTTTATGCACCCAGTTAAAAAAAGAATGGTCACGCCTATAATAGCGGATGCCGCAATGGGCATAACGCCAAACGCCGCAAAACCTACTATCCCGACAATCACGCCAATTACCACAGGTGCTTTTCGGCTCATGTCTTCCACTGGTACGGGGGGGTGATCGAGCAGTATCAAGTCCTCGCCTAGCCGAATGTTTTCTATGGATTCTTCAGACCCTAGCAATAAAAGCGTATCCGTAGAGCGAAGGCGGATGGAATCGATTTCCTGCGTTAAATTGCGCCCCTTCCGATGAATGGCTATAACCGCTACATTGTGACGCTTTCGAAAATCAATCTCGCTTATGCTGAGCGAAATAAGTGGTGAGGCTGGCCCTATGACGCCTTCCACCATTACGCCCGAGGCAGAGGAAACCTGTTCCAGCCCAAGCGTTGTCTCGCTTAGCAAATCCAGTCCATCAATATTTCGTGACTCTACTATACCCGAAGGTCTACAAGAAAGAATAAGGCGATCTCCTGACCGCAAAACAAGCTTCCCTTTGTCTCCGGTTAACACTCGTCCTTCTCGACAAACATCAAGGAGACGCATCCTCTTGAGGTCGGCCAACCCCGATTCGTCGACAGTCTTGCCGTCAAGAGAGGAGTCCGAAAGAACGATGGCTTCAGTCAAGAACTCCTTTTGCTGAATGTCCGACAGTATACTGGCCAGTGCTTCGCGATCAGGCAAAAGCCGTCGACCGAAAAGGACGAGATACCCGGTCGCGACAAAAAAGAGAGGCAATCCGACCTTGGCCAACTCGAACATCCCGAGAGGTTCCATCTCGGGATAAATCTCATTTTTGGCCATTATGCCACTGGCCAGGACATTCGTACTTGTCCCTACAAGCGTACAACATCCGCCGAAGATGGAAGCATAGGACAGAGGGATAAGTAGCTTCGACGAAGAAATATTCATCGATTTTGCCAAGCTCATCACAACTGGAAGGAAGACAACGACTACGGGAGTATTGTTGACGAAAGCAGAGATAAGAGCAACGGACGCTACTAACACTAGCAGAAAGCCTCGGTATCCAATTCCTACAAGGCGCGTGAGGTAGCCCGATGCCGCTTCAATCAAGTGGCATTTCCCCAAGGCAGCGCTCACTACAAACATTGCAGCAATTGTTAGCGGGGCGGGATTGGCAAAGACCCCGAGAATCTCATCCAGTCCCGGCAAGCGTTCCGAGCCGGAAAAAATTGAAACGATGGTGATGAGGGCAAAAACCGTAATGGCCGTTACATCCGTCGGAACACGCTCCAAGATAAAACTCACCAATGCGGCGAGCAGCAAAAACAAGACAAATACTATTTCCCAAGACATGGAATGCGGCAACCGTTACAAAAAGAGAAAATACGACCTCAGTTCTTGGCGAAGGTGGAACCGTTCCAACCCCACATCTCTCTAGGAACATCGAGAAAGTTCAGGTAAATTCGCTTAGGAGCAATCGCCAACCTTTCGCTAAGAAACTTGCACAACGCAAAAGAAAGGGTTGGTGCATCCATGGCAGAAAGTCCAATGGAGAAAAGCTCTGCAAAAAGTGCAGGTTCGTCCGTTCCGGCAAAGAAGATACTTTCGTCAAGATTCAGTCTAACCATAACATAATCCTCCGACTTCCCCAATATTTCTGCACATTTAAACGATAATTCAGTCAAAAGCTCGGCTTTGTCCGATTGGGAGAGGAATTGGTTCGTAGTGACCGAAACAAATGGCATTGGCTCAAACGGATTCACAATAAAAAACATATTTGGAGATTCATTGAAAGGGTAAAGACTGAGACGCGCAAACCGAAGTTGCTAAAATCCCATATAATCAATACGGTGATGATTTTCTTGAAGTTGTTGCCCTAAAGGAAAAATTAATTACAAGAATGAGTACCTCTAAAATTCTCGACCTCCCCATTCGCCCTCGTCGCCTGCGAAGAACCCCGGGACTAAGGGCTATGGTGCAGGAAACCGCATTGCAGCTAGACGATTTAATCCTGCCCCTCTTCGTGGTGGAAGGAGAAGGCGAGCCTGAACCGATTGAATCCATGCCGGATGTCTTTCGTTTACCGATCCCTCAACTCATTGAAAAATGTCGCGAGTTGTTCGAATTGGGACTGCGGGGGGTTGCTCTTTTCCCAAAAGTACCAAGCCAAAAGAAAGACGATGAGGGTTCCGAAGCTCTCAACTCAAACGCCCTAGTGCTGAATGCCGCCCGCGCCCTGAAGGTCGCTATACCCGAATTGATCTTGGTGGGCGACCTCGCACTTGACCCATATACTACCCACGGGCACGATGGTGTACTCGACCTCTCGGGTAATGTGGACAATGATGCAACGGTTGCCATTCTGGCCGAAATGGGAGTGCTTGCGGCAAACGCGGGTATAGACATCGTAGCGCCATCCGACATGATGGACGGTCGCATCGCCGAAATTCGGCGTAATTTGGACGAATCTGGTCACGCACAGACGGCAATCATGGCCTATTCCGCTAAATTCGCGTCCGCATACTACGGTCCTTTTCGAGAAGCGGTTGGAAGCGAGCGACCCGAAAACAATTCGTCAATAGATAAAAGAACCTATCAATTAAGCCCTGCCAATTTTCGAGAAGCTCAGCACGAGCTTCTCTTGGACGAAAGAGAAGGTGCGGACTTCTTGATGGTTAAACCTGCGGAACCTTACCTTGATGTGATTCGGTATGCTCGCGACAATGTCAATCTTCCCATTGTCGCCTATCAAGTTTCGGGCGAGTACGCTCGTATCTGGGCCGCCGCCGAGAGAGGGTGGCTTGACTTGGAAGCCTGCATGATGGAATCGCTTACCTCGATTAAACGCTCAGGGGCGGACTTGATCCTTACGTACTTCGCAGAGAGAATTCTCCGCGACCGTCACTTGGACGGGACTTCATCAGGTGCAGAATCTTCGTAGCGAGTCGGTTCTTTCTCTCGCTCTTCTTCCTCCCACTTCAAATCTTCTGTACGTAGCATTTTTTCTTCTTCTTTTCCCGAAGACTCTACGGTACTAGTATCGAGATCAGAATAATCCTCCTCACCATTTCCTTCCTCGTCCTCGTCTTTAATATCATGATCGAGAGCAAAGCCTTCAGGAACAAACTCCAAGATGGATTCAACCTCTACGCAAAAGTGGGTGCGACGACCTTCAAGATAATCATTGTTGTGACGCTCGGCCAAAACTTCTTCCATCTCATCTAAGGTAAAAGGTTCCGTAAAGTTGATCAGGTCGTTAAGCATCTTAACCCGCAGAATTGAGATATGAGTGAGAAAATCGGCATAGGGCCCCTTGTCCTCATCCATAACGTCAGGTAAGGCAAACAGCATGTCTTCCGCTTTTAGCAAAGAATCTCGCACCCGGCTTAGCCTAATCCTGCCGCCTTCCAATTCCTCGGCAATCTCAAAGGTAAAAAACGCCTCGTCCACGATTTCGGAAGCGAGCCCGTATTCCGTCATCGAATCCAACAACTCATTCATATGAAAGAATTGCTTGGGGTCGATGATGCCTAACCCATCCACATCCCAGTTCACGTTGTCGCTAATTTCGTTTACCCACCAGTTTTTATCTTCGCCCAAGCGAACGATACACCAATCAAGTCTTGTTTCCATCTTCTCCATGACCACCTGCCATAAGTTGGGATTTTTGCTCAAGTCAACTTCCTAGTTCAAGAAGAGGCAAATTTTTCTTCATTCCGGCAAAAAAATTCTAAGCAAAAACTTTGCAGAACAGGAAGAGATGGAATAATTGATATCCGTTGTAATTATGAGTTTTCTCTACGAAAAAATCTTTAGGCCGTTATTATTTAAGCTAGAAGCTGAGCGAGCCCACCAAATCGCGGCTTTTTCTATGCGAATTCTCGGCAAGGCCAGTCCATTGAGGGGACTCGCGTCCCTTTATTGTCGTACCGAGTCTTCCCCCGTACGTCTTTTCGGCTTGGATTTCCCTAATCCCGTTGGTTTGGCCGCAGGCATGGACAAGAACGGTGAATTTATTCAGTCTGCGTTTGCCCTTGGTTTTGGGCATGTCGAAATTGGAACAATAACTCCTCAGCGCCAACTAGGCAACTCGCGGCCCAGACTTTTTCGCTATCCCTCAGTGGGGGGAATTGTCAACAGAATGGGCTTCAACAACGATGGAGCAGAAATCGTAGCTGACCGGATTAAAAGAAACTATCCGAGAGAAAAACGCCATGCACCCCTAGGCATCAATATCGGCAAGGCAAAAACAACTGACCTCGATCAGGCCGCAGAGGATTATATTACATGCTTCAAAATTGCGGCAGACCAGGCGGATTACATCGCGATTAACATAAGTAGCCCCAATACCAGAAGCCTTCGAACGCTCCAAAAACCTGATCGGCTAGAACCACTGCTCGCCGCCATCAATCAGGCGAGGAAGGATTTTTCGGCGAAAATGGGGCGGCAACGCGTTCCAGTATTGTTAAAGATTTCTCCGGACGAATCATTTCGAGCCCTAGACGTTGTGCTCGAACTTGCTTTTCTTCATAAAATTGATGGAATTATTGCCACGAACTCGACTGTTAGCCGCGCCGAGTCGAATTCAGCATGCTGCACGGAAGCTGGAGGTCTCAGCGGCTTGCCTCTAAGAAAACGCTCGACGGAGGTCGTACGCTATCTCGCCAAGGCTTCAGGTGGTCGCATGCCAATAATTGGAGTAGGGGGAATCTATGACACCATATCTGCCGGAGAAAAACTGGACGCCGGAGCATCCCTCATTCAACTCTATTCAGGATTCGTTTACAAGGGGCCCTTACTTGTTAAAAGCCTTGCTCGATCGATGGTGCACAGGTGCTCAAATTCGATTTAAGGTTCGCCGAAGAGATTTTCATTTGTTCTTTCCGTCTTGCCAGACTACATTCTTGGTTACAAAATAATAGGTTTAAGGAAGCATGAAAAAAGGGCTTTTATTTGGAATTTTGCTGCTGATCGGTGGAGGTGGACTTGCCGTATTGGTGCAATTTGGGGGGAAACCAGAGAACTTAAAGTCTTGGTGGCATGAATTCTCGCATAATAGCGATTCACTTCCTTGGTGTCCTTACACAGTCATGGAAGTCGATGCATCAAAAATGCACATCAAGGAGGCCACCCAAGTGATTTTTCTCGACCAGAACCTCTTTTGGAAGGGGCAGGGCGCAACAGTTGGACCAGAAATAGATAAAAAAAGCAGAGTGGTTCGCTTGATCGTTACTGCAGGCGGGGCGGGTTATTCGCCCACGACCACGGCGGAAGTAATTGGTACCGGATCAGAGACCTTTAAATTGGGGAAAGTGACAGTCAAAAATGGTAAAGTGACGGGCGTAGCATTTATTAGTGGCGGAAAGTGGCACGATACCCCGCGCGTACATGCATACGGTGCAGACGGTCGAGTCGAAGCGTTGCCTTACAGCGGTACCACCAAGCTAAAATTCGACAATGGGCAAGTTCACGAAACTAAACAATTCCTTTCCGGTGAACTCCACGGCAAATGGGAACGATTTAGGCAAAATGGAATACAAGTTTTTGATAAAGAATTTACGCGGGGAGAGAAACACGGGGCACACATTTATTATTTCAATGACCCGATTGATCCCGAAGATTACAAAACCCAGAGTGATGCGCACCTAAAGAAGAAGATATACGCCTCGCTCTGGCTTGAAGTTCACGAAGATGCCAGACGGGAATTCTCTGAATACCCATCACCCGAAGCAAACGAGTGGGCCATAAAAAAGTACGGGGAACGAGGAGGGGTGTTTCAGGTGCATCTTCTCGAACATTACGAAAATAACAAAAAGCATGGCAGTTTCGAAGGGTATGACTATCTCGGGAATCCCACTTTCAAGGATGACTACACTGAGGGTCTTCGCAAAAGCCATAGAACTTTTGACAAAATCAAAAAAGGTTAGCGGAGGCGGTTAACTGCTTTTGGTGCTCAGGGGGGGACTCGAACCCCCACGGGTTACCCCACTAGGTCCTTAACCTAGCGCGTCTACCAATTCCGCCACCTGAGCTGAAGTAAAACTTTCATCATCCCGTGAATGAAAGAAATTCGAGAATGGCACACTGTTGTCGTTAATCCAAGAAAATTTCTTAACTTTGTATTCGTTTAAGCATAGCCCTTGTCAAAGGGGAAGAGGTTTGTAATCATGTATAGTCAAAGAATGGCACGACACTCCGAAGATTCAATGTCCGACAAAGCGCAACCCGATCTAGCTTCATTGCTAGATGCGAACCTTGGTCCGTCGTGGAGCGGGGACAACTTATCTTCGTCTCGCCCTAGCAAAAAAAAGTCTATAGAACAAACCGCTCACCGAGAACGCAAAAGCGGGCGAGCACCAAGTGACAGCCGCTCGCGAGAACACTTCAAAAGTGAACGCGGAAAGATACGACAGTCTCGAAAAGACAACTCAGCCAGACCAAATTACCCTAGAGCACCGAGAACCGAGAAGCCCTTCCACAAAATAAGCTTTTTCCCCTCGCCGGAAACTTTCAATGCAATTGCCGCAAATCTTCGAAAAACAGGCCGAACTTTCGAGCTGTTCGATCTTACTTCTACGATTCTGGCAAAGCCAGAACGGTTTATCGTTCGAGCGTCCATACCCAAGGAGGCAATCGATGAAGAAAAAGCATTGTGCGTCTCTAAACTAGACGGGTTAGTCTTTGACTCCCCCGATGCAGTAATTGATCATCTCATCGCCAAAGGGCTGGGAAATATATACGATGTCCAAGAGGTTGAGGTAGAGCCCCCTTCAGGGAATTTCCCTGCCATTAATAGATGCGGTATTACGGGAGATTGGCTCGCACCCCCTAATTATCATCGCTATGCAGAAATGATTCGCGAGCACCACGCCACTAAACTGGGTAATATTGCCTTTGATAAATTCGAGAAAAAAATTGAAACTGTCCGCGAACCCGAGGCTGCGACCGCTTGGATAGAAGAAATGCGAAAGACTCGAAAATATAAACTTACTAAGCCTAAGGATGACGACCCTGAACATTTTGACAGTCTTGAATCGCTCCGCAAACACCTCTTATTCCATAAATCTTCTGCATTCGTACAGACCTGTACAAATACCGAGTTTCACGGAAGGTTGATGGAGAATCTTTCCGCAGGTATCCTGAAAGACGATATTGAGATCACCCTTGAACAGCAGCGTCGCTTTCCACTAGATACGGCTTTGGCTCTTTTGGGTCGGTTTCGCGCCGCCAAGTTTCACCACTTCAAGCGCGGGAAAAAGGGCATCTCCTATCTCTCGCCCATTAAACGCCGTCGCCGTGTCGCTGGCGAATGTTTCTCTCCCTCGATTGAGGCACTCATTTCCTTTGTCGAAAAACACCCGCTTACCGAAAAAGGCTCACTGGCTGAAAAGCATCTTGGGATTTCCGCCGACAAGAAAGATGACCCCAAGAATTCAGATGCCATCCGCACTCTTGCCCGAGACCTGCATTGGCTAATTGCGGAAGGCTACGCAACTGAGTATTCAGATGGTCGTATCGAAATCCGTTCGCCGATAGCCGGCAACGAAGGGAAGAGCAAAGAGAATAAGATTGAAGCTGATCAGAAGCCAGAGAACGAATCCATAAATCCTAAAGTCGATAAAAAACCTGAAGATCCGGGAGATGCCCCAACTGACTCAGACTCCGAGGGGCTTCGCTAATCGTAAGCGACGACCACCGCAAGGCGGTGTTTCAATGGTCAACCGCCAAGTCTCTCCAAAGGCCAGTTCGGGAGCCTTCTGAGGCCACTCGACCAATAAAATCCAAGGCGGAATAAGCATCTCTTCGATACCAAGATTTTCCGCAGCCTGGCTTGGCTTTAGGCGATATGCATCAACATGTACAAGGTTTCGGCGAGGGGAAGCGTACACGTTTACGATGTCATAGGTAGGACTGGAGACCTGCTCTTTGACCCCAAGCGCATGAGCAAGAGCAGATGCAAAAAAAGTTTTCCCGGCACCCATGAAACCATCCAGCAGAAGTGTAAGATTTTCGGGAAGGATCACAGCAAGTTGCTTAGCAACATCAGTGACATCATCGGGTTCAGGGCAATGCAGACCTGAAGAATAGAGCTTGTCAAAATCCATGACCGACAAGAATCGATAATACCATGAAACCGTTAAAGCCAGCGTGGATTAAGATACAGGTTCTAAGATCGCCCGTGCGTTCATAGGATAATGCGAGAATTATTCCGAGAAAAGTCAACGGGACGAAGGACAGTACATTCTGGTGTACGAGTCCAAAAAGTATGCCTGAGATTACAAGTGCGGGGCCAACTCCAAATGGTCGTTTCATGGCTCGAAATAAGATTCCGCGAAATAAAAATTCCTCAAGAACAGGGGCAACGACCAAGGCGTAACAAGCAATGTTGAGAACTTCGTTTAACGATTGCATTTCCGCTAGCTTCTGAACCGATTCTTGTTTGGGATAACCAGACAAGACCCGAGAGGAAATAAAGGATATTGCGAGTAAGGCGGGCCATGCACGCAAGAGCCGAATCAACGCGTCGCTCATTACTTGAAGCCATCCCATTCGGAATATACCGACCAAATTTGGATAATTCTCTTTTCTCGAAATCCAGAAGATTGCAAACATCACCAGCACTGGCAAAAAGCCCAAGGGCAAAGGGCCGAAAACACCGATAAGCAAACAGCCTACCAAGACGATCACCTCCCAAAGACCCACTTCCCACAACCTAACCTTAAAGGATGACTTACCGGACTGGATTGTCTTTTTACGTAGCAACAGCACAACACCTGCCGCGGCCATAAGTACATTAATTCCAAAAACAAGTTGAGCTCCGAGACCCCACTCTTCGTGGGCTGCAATAAATAATACAGACATTTTCATGCCCGAGACAAATCTCCCTCAAGCAAGGGAAGAATCTCTGATATGTTGACCAGCCGAAATCACATGAGTTACTCGGCCAGTCATATTTTTACCAAGCCAAGGGGAATTTGACGAAAGACTCTCTAAGTTTTCGGGAGTGACAATCCACTCCTTTTTCTGGTCAAAAATGACTATGTCGGCAATAGCCCCGGATGACAACGTACCCTTATTCAAACCTAAAACAGAGGCAGGTCGGTGAGTTAGGGCAGCTACCATGTCGCTCACGCTGCCCGCTCCGCTTTTCACTATCGATTCCAGGCTTACTGAAAGAGCGGTTTCCAAACCAATCACTCCAAATGGCGCGAGATCGAATTCCATGTCTTTCTCATGTTCAAGATAAGGTTCGTGGGCTGTTGCGATGCAATCAATCGTTCCGTCAAGTAAC
The DNA here is from genome assembly GCA_905612515.1 of uncultured Opitutales bacterium. Taxonomy (GTDB): domain Bacteria; phylum Verrucomicrobiota; class Verrucomicrobiia; order Opitutales; family Seribacteraceae. Next base: position 25,191 of record CAJQSI010000007.1, read on the forward strand.
CCGGCGAGAAGAGCTTGGCGGTCGCTTTCTTCACGCAAAGGGGGATTGGTTTTTAGGTTAGTATTGTAATCTGCTAGAGTGGAGTCCGTTAAAGCAAGATGATGCGGCGTGACATCAGCAGTTACAGGTACACCGCGTTCTTTCGCTCTTTGAAGTATCTCCACGGAACCTGCCGAGCTAAGGGACTGCAAATGAACATGGGCCTTCGTGAGCATTGCCAGAGAGACGGCTCGATAGACGAAAAGTTCCTCCGCAGCTCGTGGCCATCCGCGCAACCCAAGCCTTAGTGCCTGGGCTCCTTCGTGGACTACGGCATTAGAGGCAAGAAAAGGATCTCGAGGGAGGTCAAAAATCGGGAGATCAAACATTGCTGCATATTCTAGGCTTCGTCGAAAAATTTCATTATTTCCCGTACTGGCCGGACAATCGGTGACGGCAACCACGCCCGATTGCTTGAGAGAGCCAATGGGCGCAAGTTGCTCTCCCTTGCGATCTAGGGTTATGCTGCCTGTAAGCAAAACATCGATGCAGGCATCTTTCTCAATTGCATCTTGTAGATATCGGATTGTGCCGGGGTTATCCGCCGCTGGGGAAACATCGGGCATGCAAACAACGGTGGTAAAGCCACCGGCGGCGGCGGCACGAGTACCTGAAGCGATAGTTTCCCGACCGCCTCCACCTAGTTCGCGCAGGTGTGCACGAAGATCTATAAATCCAGGCGCAACTATTTTTCCCGACGCATCAACTACATTTGCAACCTCACTTTCCTTCCTCGCAGGAGCTTCGCAAATTCGACCATCGGCGATATAGAGATCGGCGACTTCATCCCGTCCGTTGGCAGGATCAATAATTCGCCCGTTTTTTATCCAGATAGCCTCGCTCATGACGGAACCTCTTTTCGCTGAAGATCAGCTACGGTGGAACAAAGGTAGAGTATCGCCATTCGAACGGCAATTCCGTTGGTAACTTGGTCGAGAATCACAGAACGCTTCGAATCTGCGAGGGAAGAATCTATTTCAACGCCTCGATTGATGGGTCCCGGGTGCATGATTATGGCATCGGGTTTCAACCAAGATGCTCGAGCCTCGTTAAGCCCAAACATGCTTGTATATTCTCCGAGGGACGGGAAATGCGTGGAAGTTTGTCTTTCGTGCTGGATGCGAAGAAGCATGACGGCGTCTGCATCGGCAAGTGCTTTCTTGAGGTCGTGCGTTACTTCAGCACCAAACTCCGAGAAAGTCTTCGGCACCAATGTAGCTGGACCTCCAAAGGTAACCGATGCACCAAGTTTGCTTAATGCCCACAAATTGGATCGAGCGACTCTACTAAAGAGCACATCTCCTAGAATGGTTATCTTTTTGCCCGCCAAATCGCCAAACCGTTCCCTCAGCGTAAAAGCGTCGAGCAATGCCTGACTGGGATGTTCATGAGCACCATCGCCGGCATTAATGATGGGAACGTCCAAGACCCTCGAGAGGTATAGTGGAGAACCCGCCGAAGAGTGTCGAAGCACTATTAGGTCGGCGCCAAGGGCTTGTACGTTACTTGCCGTATCTCGAAGGGTTTCTCCTTTGGAAAGGCTACTGGATTTACCCCCGACTGAAATAACGTCGGCACTCAATCGCTTCGCAGCTACTTCAAAGGCAAGCCGAGTTCTGGTACTGGGCTCCATAAAGAGATTAACCACAGTTTTACCACGTAAAGAGGGCAGTTTCTTGACCGGCCTATCAAGGGTTCCGCGAAAAGAACGAGCCACGTCCAGAACTGTCTCAATTTCGGTGCGATCGAGTTCTTCTATGCCGATCAGGTGTTTACGATTCCAATTTGCCGGCTTCTTCATAAGGGAGTGACCGTCACATGATCGTCAGGAGTATGAGCGGGGCCAACCGAAACTTCGACATTTTGATCAAGAGTAGTCTCAAGCTCGATTCCCACATAGTCTGCAGAAAACGGAAGGCAACGGTGACCCCGATCCACCAGTACTGCAAGTTCAACGCACGCGGGGCGTCCTTGATCAAATAACTCGTTGAGAGCCGCCCGAATGGTGCGACCCGAAAAAATCACGTCATCGACCAAAATACATGAGCTCCCTTCGACTTCGGGAGGCAGGTTCGTCGGGACCACTGCTTTTGGTATGGGATTGGATCCAATGTCATCCCGATGGAAAGAAACATCTACAATTCCTAACGGAATTTTTCGACCTAGGCTTTCTTCAACCTTTTCGGCCAAACGACAAGCAACCCCAACTCCTCCATCGGCCACACCCACAAACATAAGATTTTGTGTGGTGCCGCATGCTTCGACAATAGCCCCCGCAAGACGATCCAATGCTTGACTCACTTCGGGGGCGGAAAACTTCAACTTAGTGGTCATAATCCAGAAAACTAAAATGTCTTTGCATGAACCGCTAGGCAACGGAATTCTCTTCCGCCTCAAGCCAAGCCTCAATTTCCTCGACACGACTGAAGGCGGGAGCTTCTCGGCAGACGGGGTCCAATAAGGCTCTGAAGGCAGGTTGATCAAAACGACGACAATGAAGAATCACGCGAGCTCGGTGCTCGGGAGATCTGACTAGGCGACCCAAGGCTTGGTTAACTTTTCGCATTCCCGGGATAAGGTAGGTTCGGCGGAAGGCTTCTTCACGATCAATTCCAGAGTAAGCATCCATTTTCGCCTTCTGCAGTGTGTTGACCTCAGGCAATGCAGGACCTACAATCATGGCCGCATCCACCTTCCCTCCAAGAAAATCTATGCCCTCGGCAAATACACTGCCAAGGACGAGGAAAAGAGCATCGCCAGCGACAAATGCGGTGTCGATAAACTGGTTAGTCTCTCGCTGGGAGCCAAAACGGGGCTGAAGAACGACTTTGGTCAGCGGCGATATTTCTCCTAAGCGGTTATTGGCTTCGATCGCGTATCTATACGAAGAAAAATATATAATCGCGGGCTTTTCCGTCGCTTTGATCAAGGCCAGAACAGCTGTAGCGATTTCGTCGAGATGTTGATGTCGCCGAGAGAATCTCGTGTCGCCTCGTATATCTATAGCAACCTTCAAAGCCAAAGTCCGCCAAGGCGCCGAACCACAAATAGTCCGGTATTCAGACGGCTGAAGCCCGCTAGAGATCGCAAATTGATCCATAGGTGATAGGGTTGCAGACTCCAAGAGGCATAAACCATAAGAGCGTAGTTCCGTACCGATGTGTGAAGCTGCGTCGAGACAGGTAATTTCCATGGAACGATCTTCCGGAACCCAAAGATGCTTTGGCAAAGCGTCCAAGGCAAGTAAGCGAGCGGTATCCCCGAACTTCCATAGGGTGTCAAGAACCTGATTTGGAAGATCACTGCAGGGAATGGGACCCTTGCAGACCGTTTCTGCGACAGTTTCTAATAACTCAGTAGCTTTGTAGAAATCATCGGCATCTACGATTTCGTTTTGTCGACGAGAATCAAGAAACTCCACCCAATCCTCCAATGCCCTGATTAATACTTTAGGCGCTTGAACGAAAAGTAGGTGCTCGATCACTTGGACGGCATCCCCGGCAGCAAATCGAGCCGACAAACCCGATGCGACCCGCTCGGGCAAATTGTGAGCCTCGTCCACAACGAGGAGTGAACGCGCAGGAATAAAATCTTCCACCGCCCTGAAGATCGAGGTGCTTCGGGGTTGAAACACATAGTTGAAATCTCCTAACCAAAGTTCGGCGAAAGGAAGACAGGCTCGAATAATTTCATAAGGAGGGATACCTGCGTGTTTTGCCGATTCAATCAAGTTTTTCTCCGGTATCGTGCCCCCTCGAAAGAGGGCGAGGGGATTTAACGCTGCAGATTTCCAGCGACGAGCCAACTCTTGTTCGGACAAATGTTCGAGATCCTCGAAGCCAATGTTGCGCTCGGTGCGATTGCGCAAGCAAAGGTAGCGGAAACCACAATCGTCGGGAATCATTGTGCCTAAGGTCCTAACAACTTCGTTTTGTCCCGTTGTTTTTCCGGTCAGGTACAGAATTCGGTCACAAAAACCGTCCCGCAATCGTTCTAGCGCAAAGGAAAGAGCGGTGCCCGTCTTACCGAAACCTGTTGGTGCTTCGAATAAAGTGATGGGGGCGGTCGCAAAAGATTGCTCCAAGGCCATCTGGACTTCGGCTTGCCCTTCACGCAAAGTCTCAAAGGGCTTGTTGAATGAAAGGACAGAAAGACGTTGCCGGCTGCTGCGCCGTGCTTCAAGAAATTCAAGCAACACCTTAATCTGCTCTTCTAGCGCTACATCGTCACAAGGTTCTACTGGTAATGTTTGGATGAACCCTCCGCCGGAGACATCGGCGAACCGCAATTCTCCCACAACCCGCTTTTGGGAATAGTCAGGCAATAGCCGGAAAAGAAGAAGGTAGGCTGCCGCTTGTAGAAAATAATGAGGATACTTTTCCCGTAAACTTTCTTCGGAAGCCGGAAGGGGAAGAAAAGTGGTCTTAAGCTCACTCACCAGGGCCAATCCATTGTTCTCGCTCAGTTTGTCAACACGCCCCTCCAACTCTACCGCCCATCCGCCGCGTAATAAAATGCCTCGAACAGAAACCTCATGGCGAACCTCACCCTCTTCATTTCCGAGTAATTCTGATTCCGCCCGCAACGAAGAATGCCATTCACGACCAAGTTCGGCTCGCCAAGTACCGGAAGGTCCGCCAAATCGTCTTCGCGGCCCTAGGGCGAAATCTGCCAACTCGCGAACACTAAGACTCGCACGCCGTTCGCCAGAGAAAATGCGCATGTCACCGACCTTAACGCAAGATCACTCTAGTCGAAAAGGGTCTCTTGCTGAGGAGGATTTATCGATTCGCCGGTATCTTCTTCTCGAGGAAGGTGGTGGGGAGGATTTGTAGAACGTAACCTCAAGGCGTTCTCTCGCTTAAGAACCATCTCGCGGGAAATCTCGATGACCTTATGCTTCAACCACTGTGAAGTTGGCGAGGACGAACGATAGTCAGCGGGGCCGTTGTTGTGCACTCGGCCCGTCTCGACAAGTCGGCAAGTCTGCTTGAATTCTTTCTCGTTATCCGGGTCATAAACAGCGTACGTTCTTCCTCCCCATTGCTTTAAGACGGCAAAAACCGGCACGTCGCTCGGGCCATCTGCAACATAGATCATTTGGTCGATGGGCACCCTTCGATCTTCGTGAGGCAAGGCTGAGTTGACCTCGATCGCAGGGTTTTTATTGGAGCCTTTGTTGATTTCGAAAATATAGCGGGTCTTTATCGTGTTATCCACGACCATACCGATTTGGGTGATTTCGGGCTCCAACGGAAGAAAAAGCTCGGTCTGCCTTGAAAAATAGGGGGGGAGGGGAGACTCTATAAATTCACAGGCAAATATATCCTCAACAAAAGGGGCAATCTTACTACCCCTAACGACATGGGTTAGTCCTGTGCTTATTATGTAATGTTCAAGCCGAAAATCATACTGGCTAAACTCGTCGGATAACGGAACTTTTGACAACTCTCCAAAAAACTCCGGCAGTCCGTGACAAAATTCAAGTTCGGCTCCAAGCTCGACCAGTTTTTCGTTTGTGAGACCACGAAGGGGGCCATTTTTGACGTAACTCAACAGATGATTGAGATAAATGGTGTCTGCCGAGACTCGTAAGCCTCGCTTCGCATACACTTCCGGCAAACTATTTACTTCGTTCCAGAAAAGATTTTCATCGATTCCGTAATGTTCGAACAGAGGGGTCTGCATGTATCCGGGTATGAGCGTCTTGTCAAAATCCCACACGCAGGCTATAATATTTTGCCCATGCACTTGAGCTTGCTTTCGGGCTTGATTCATAGACCATTGCTTTTACGCCTTAAGTTCATTCGAGCAAAGAAAATTCGTATTAAACATGCACCATACACCAGATCTTGATCCCTTCCGCAAACGCCTCGCGGAATTGGAAAAGGAACTTGCAGTCCCGGATGTTTTCAAAGACCAGAGGCGTGCAGCAACCTTGTCTCGCGAGCACCGCAGGGTCGAGCAATTGCTAGGATTAGGCGATGAAATCGAAACTTCCGAAAAAACCCTAACTGAAAATCGCCTTTTGCTTGACGACGAAGAATTGGGGGAGATAGCCGCAGAAGAAATCGAGATGCTGGAAGCCAAATTAAAGGAAACAAAAGAAAGCCTTCTTCTCGCCATGATCCCAGCCGAAGACGCTGATGAGCGCAATATCATCATCGAGATTCGGGCGGGCACTGGCGGGGAAGAAGCCTCGCTTTTTGCATCAGATCTCCTGCGGATGTATTCTCGTTACGCCGAAGAAAGCCAGTGGAGCGTAGAGCGACTGAGCGAAAGCCTTTCGGAAACGGGCGGATACAAAGAAGTCATTTTTTCGGTCAAGGGCGAAGGTGTCTTCGCCCGTCTTAAATTTGAAAGCGGTGTTCATCGAGTACAAAGAGTGCCTACAACTGAAGCCAACGGGCGCATACACACTTCAACCGCAACCGTTGCCGTTTTACCGGAAGCAGAAGAAGTAGACATAGAGATCGACCCGAATGATCTGGAAATCAATGTCTGCAGGGCCAGTGGACCTGGCGGTCAGGGAGTGAACACTACAGATTCCGCCGTTCAACTACTTCACAAACCCACAGGTCTAACTGTTTACTGCGCAGACGAACGCTCGCAGCTCAAAAACAAAAACAAGGCCATGACTGTTCTCCGTGCGCGCCTCCTGAACTTAAAGCAGGAAGAAGAGAGAGAGAAATATGCAGCAAATCGGCGGAAGCAAATCGGGACAGGCGACAGGAGCGAGCGAATTCGCACTTACAACTTCCCCCAAAGTAGAATGACGGACCATCGTATCGGTCACTCTACTCGGAACCTGACCGAGGTCATGGACGGCGGACTCAACGAAGTTCTGGATGCCCTGATTGAAGAAGATCGCCGTTTGCGGCTTGAGGAAATCTCTGCTTCACAAAGTTTTTGAGCTCCATGCTCACTATTCTCGATGTGGTTCGGCGGTCCACAGGTTTTTTTGAAAAATGCGGAGTGCCGCAACCCCGACTCGATGCAGAATGGATCATTGCGCATTCTTTAAACCTTGCCCGCATGGATCTCTACTTGCAGTTCGAGAGGACACTGGAAGAAGCCCAGCTCGCTCCTATTCGTAAACTGGTTAAACGAAGGGGAGCAAGAGAGCCACTTCAACACTTGATCGGGTTTGTGGATTTTGCCGGCCTTCGAATCACTTGCGACAAAAGGGCTCTGATTCCGCGGCCGGAGACGGAAGAATTCATTGAAATTCTTAATGGCGAATTTGCCGCGAAACCACCCCTCCGCATTTTAGATCTAGGCACTGGCTCTGGTGTGCTTGCGCTTGCATTTGCCAAGATTTTTCCCTCGGCACAAGTCGTTGCGACCGACATCTCCTCAGATGCCCTCGAACTCGCACAAGAAAATGCAGCCATACACAAACTTTCGGATAAAGTTAGCTTCCGACTCGGCAACTGGTTCGAATCATTGCCAAAGAACGAGAGCGCCTTTGATCTAATCGTTTCCAACCCTCCCTATCTTTCACATCAAGAATGGGAATGCACTCAACCGGAAGTTCGGGCGCATGATCCAAAACTTGCTCTTGTCTCCGAAAATGAAGGCTTCGATCACCTTTTTGATATTCTCACCGCGGCCAAGCAACACTTGTGCCCCGGCGGTTTACTCGCAATGGAAACTGGAGAACTGCACCATGAGCTCCTTATTGAAAGAGCACAGGAAGCGGGCCTTTCCAATGCTAGAGGGATGAAAGATCTCTCGAAGCGTCCTCGTTTTTTTCTTGCAGCTCGACCGCTAGAGTAGGCGTCAGGATAATTACCAAAGTTTGGAAAAGAAAGCTGTCCATGTTTAAGCCCCTGCAGCTCAAGCTGCTTGGCTTTCTACTTAAGATTTCTTTTCGGTACCCTCAACGCTTTTGGCCACCTTGGAAGCTTCTTCCCGTAAAAGTATCCAATCCGAAACAATTCGAAGGCTTTCATGAAGGCGAATGTCCAAAGTGGTTGCTGGTTCCATCTTTTCCGCAACTCCTTCTTCTTCAACTTTTTCGCCACGAACTTCACGGGAACGACGGTCCTGACTTCGCACTACGTCAAGACGAACTTGACGGGCAGGAAATGACTTCGCCGCCAACTCTTTCATCTCTTCGTTTAGCTCTTTGGTAAAGTCTTCATCCTTTGTTTTTTGCTCAAGCCGCTTAGCGAGGTTTAGGGAAAACTCTTTCTGGTCGCGCTTCACCTTATACCAATCGACGTTCTTTCGCAGATAGATAAATTCCTCTTTTTCCCGTTGTCGCTTAAGGCTCGTTTCAAGCAGTTGCTTGGAGCCCTCCGGCCGAATTCGAAATTCTTCGGCCGGTCGACGATAGTTCACCCCGGGAATTTCGTCCCACTTCATGGCATGAGGAAGATCAGCTTCACCGATAGGAAGAAACTCGTTGATGGAAGGCATCGGGACATCGGCAACCACGCCAACGTTCTGGGTACTAGTACCGCTTGGCAGATAATATTTCTGGATGGTGATTTTAGCCGCACTACGTTTATCGCTTTTTAAGGTATAAAGATAGGGCGCGTTCATCTCAATCATTGACTGCACAGTTCCCTTTCCGTGAGTTGCCTTGTCTCCTATGATAAGGGCACGCTTGTGATTCTGAAGTGCTCCGGCCACAATTTCGGAAGCCGATGCGCTATACCGTGACACAAGTAGAGCGAGCGGTCCCTCCCACGCCATCTTTGGATTAAAATCAAATTTCTTGCGAATTTTTCCATCAGTGCTCTTTACTTGGACAACTGGCCCTCTTGAAATAAAAAGTCCGGCAAGACTCACCGCTTCACTAAGAAACCCACCCCCGTTGCGACGAAGATCAAGCACCATGCCTTCGGCTCCAAGATCCTTCAGTTTGCCGATAAGCTCTTCCAGATCATCGGTGGCTTTAGCTTTAGCCTCTCCGGGAGCCGCTCCATAAAACGACGGCAGCTCGATGACGCCAATGGGGAAAGTTCGATCACCTTCAGGGGCTGGCACCTCGTGAATGGTTGCAGACGCCAGATTAGCAGTCAACTTGATGCGATCTCGGGTAATCCTCACCGTGTTTCGATCGGAAGGATTCTTGCCCGGCTTAACGAAAAGCCGCACGACCGTGGCCTTGGGACCTTTGATCAGCTCTACTATCTTGCTGAGCTTCATATTTACTACCTCGACAAAATCTCCATCACCTTGGGCAACCTTTAGGATGACGTCTTCGGGCTCCAATTCGCGACAAGCCTCGGCTGGGCCCCCGGGGAGAAGTTCTTTAATTGTGCAAAAGCCGTCTTCATCCGTCAGTACGGCGCCAATCCCGACAAATGTGTTGTGCATGGATTGATTGAACCTATCGCGTTCCTTGATGTTGAGAAAGGTCGTGTGCGGGTCGAACATCTGGGAAAGCGTGGTAAGATACATTTCCTGAACATCGGAAGCCTCGAACTCGCGGATGTTTTTATCCCAGCGTTCATAGCGTTTGGTAATGCGGTCACGCGCCTCCTTGGTAAACTCAGCCAATTTTTCGGCTTCCGGCAGCAAAGTCTTGTTTTCGACTTCGGTACTATTTTCATCGCCGCCGAGATCGATCTGCGTAAGCACCTCCGCAAGCATTTCGTAAGTTAGCCGCTTCTCCCAAATTTCATCTGCCTCTTTCTCGTCCTTTGCCCATGGAATTTTTTTGCGATCAGGAACAAAAGTCGCGTCGGCATTTAAGTCAAAATCCTTTTGCAGCCGAGCAATCACCCACGCCAAACGAACTAGAGCCTTCGCTTTATAGTCGTTATATATCCGAAATCCCGGGAAAAGATTTCCTTGCTCCAAATAAGTTCCGATCGTGGGCAAGAAGGTTTTGAGGTAACCCTCATGATCGGACTCGAGAAAATACAGGCGTTGGCGATCGAGCCTGTTCATGTAGGTCTCGAGAAATTCCTTCCGGTCGACTTTCTCTACCGAGACCTTGCTGTAATGAGCCCGATGGAGGGCTTCAGCCAACCATCGGGCCTCTCCTTGCATGAGCTTGGTTGGTTCAAGTTCCTTGTCCTCCGTGGCAACCTGCTCTTCCTTCCCGAGGAGAGCATAGTCAAAGGAAAGAACGATCCATGTCAGGAGTGAAAAATATTTGCAGATTTTAATCATAATGATTCGGATTATTCGGAAACTGAAATGTCGACGATCAGAGGTAGAAAGAAATCAGAAAAAAGGAAGGAGCATCTGTCGGCAATGATATATTCGCATGCAAGCACTTACTTGCCCAAGAGGCTCTTTGCCTTGTCGAGGGTTCTTTTTTCATCTTCGGTAAGAGAGCCAAAGCCATTTTCGTTAATTTTGTCGAGAATCCGATCCACCTCCTGCTCGACCATCTCGCGATCGTCAAGGTTCACGGAATAACCGGCAGGTGCTCCCGATTTGCCTGATTGCTTGGGGACCTTCAGCCAAGAAGGTTTTTGTAGTCGCGGACGTTTGCTCCAAGAAGTTCCGCCTGACCGAACGTAACCAAAGAAAAACAGCCCTGCCAACATCCCGCCCAAATGCGCCGAGTGGGCAACTCCCGAACTGCCATTGAGCTCAGAAAAAAGAAAGCCGTAAGTCTCGATGCCGAGAAGACTCCAGAGGATCCATTTCGGCTTGAGCGTGCAAGGAATCACGAAGAAGAGCAGGAGAGTGATAGGCTGCTCCGGTCTCCGCAGGCAAAAAGTCGTAACGAAAGCCATGGCAATCGCAGATGCACCGACCAATCCGCTTCCGTCAATATTGAAGACAAACCACAACAAGGCACCCGATGACGCTCCGACCAAAGTCAACCAAGTCATCATTTTCGGCCCGAGGTCATCTTCAAGAGCTCGTCCCATAAAAAAAATCGCCAAGAGGTTTAAGACCAGATGCCATGGCCCCTCATGCAAGCAAGCGTATGAGACTAGCGTCCACAATTTTCCGGAAAGAAATCCATCGGGCGTAAAGGCCGTCCATGAGAAAAATGTCACATTTGCATCAATGTCGCCCACGGCCTTGACGATGGTTTGCAGGACAAAGCTCGCAATCAAAAGTATGAGCAAGAACTTGAGGAAGCTACTAGCTCGTCCCCCAAAGCTAGGGGCTCTCATATAAGGCCTGTCGTAAAGCATAGGTAGAAAATACGGGTATCTGGCAAAAGCGCAAACTCAGGTTGTCACTCTCGGTACATTGAATTTCCGACTTCTCGACAAAAATTGCAACCTTAAGAGATGTGATCAAAGACCAAATGGAAAAGGAAACAAGGGCTACGCTTGCAGGTCTCTCCGCATTGATTTCCATAGGGACAGTCGTTCACCAATGGCCACTTCTGCCCCGGAATGTTTGGGAGAGTAAAGTTCGAGGCGCTCATCCAGATAATCTTGTCCCGAAACATTTTCAGGGAAATCGTGGCTATAAAGATAGAACTCTTCGTTCGCGTGGCGGTTTTTTTTGTTGCGGCCATGCCTGTCTCGAATGGACGAGGGAATAGACTGAAGGGGAGTTTCCCGTAAGGCTTGCTTGGCTTTGCCTAAAGCCAAGGTCGAACTGTTGCTCTTCGGGCAAGTCGCAAGAAAGAGGGTAATGTGAGCGAGATTCAATTCGCACTCGGGCAGACCAATAATTTCGCACGCACGGAACGCCGCATCGGCAAGTAACAAGGCCCTCGAATCCGCCAAGCCCACATCCTCCGAGGCGAAAATGACCAATCGTCTGGCAATGAAGCGAGGGTCTTCCCCTCCAACCAGCATCTTAGCCAACCAATAGAGAGCGGCGTCGGGATCGTTGCCGCGCATGCTTTTGATAAAAGCCGAAGTGGTGTCGTAGTGTTCGTCCTCATCCCGATCGTATCGAATGTTGCGCTCGCGACTAAAAACAGCCAGCTCCTTGTCCGTCAGTTTTGCGCCCACGGGCAAAGCCTCGACTATCGTTTCCAGGAAATTGTATCCGCGTCGAAGATCTCCCTCGGCCAGCAAAGCAATCTGCCCTAAAATCCCTTTATCGGCCTCGCAAGATCGAGAACCAAGACCTCTTTCCCCATCGTTCAGGGCCACAAGAAGCGCGTCTTCTATAACTGAGACCGATAACGGCTCCAAGGTGAACAGGTGGCAACGACTGAGCAAGGGGGCTATTACGTAATAACGCGGATTGTGAGTAGTGGCGCCGATAAGACGAGCGTCGCCCGATTCAACATCCGGCAGAAGCAAATCCTGTTGGGCTTTGTTGAATCTGTGAATCTCATCAATGAAAAGGTAGCAATTGGAAGAACCATAATAACGAGCAAGTTTGAGGGCGTCACGAAGTTCGGCCACATTTGAAGTAACGGCATTTATCTTCAGGAGTTTGCAACCACTTTCGGCTGCAATAACTGTCGCCAGAGTCGTTTTTCCGGAGCCGGGAGGCCCTGCTAAAATCAAGTTGCCCACACGGTTTTCCTTGATCAGGTTAGGAAGCAAGCAACCCTCACCTAATAAATGTTTTTGTCCCAATATGTCCAGCGTGGCGCACGGTCGCATTCTCTCGGCCAATGGCCTTCTGTTCTCGCTCACCTTACTAGGCTCTTTCAAAAGCGACTCGTTTTCGTCATCCTCCATTTCGAAAAACATCCAAGCACGGAGAAGCAATTGCCGCAAGCGTTGTGATCAGGACTCCGGAAATCAACCCAGTCGCACCACTGCGAGCGCCATTGCTTTGGATCCTGCTTCCATGGATCGCCGGGTTGGTCGCGGCGGATACCTTGATGCCACATGACTTTATGCCCATTTTTGCCATTGGCCTAGTTTTTTCTCTCGCAGGGATATGGGCTGTTACGCGTCAAAAGAATACACGATGGTTGTGGGCTGTTTTCTTTATCGGAGGAGCCTTCTGCCTCTCAGCCGCGAGATACTTTCAAGTGGAAGGCTCTCGTAAAACTACATCCAGCTTGCTCGACTTGCCCCCGCGAGAACTAGTCTTCGACATCCACATTGAGCGCCTCTTCGATCAAAAAAATGATTCGGTGAAGTTTTCCGGGCTTGGCCATGTTCGATGGACGCCCGATGTCCGCCGTGATCTAATAGGCAAACGAATCTATTTTCGACTCGCCTGCAAAATTCAAGGTGGCGAACTGATCGAAGATGACAGAATACGGGCATTGGGCGTGCTATACCCTATCCAAGATAGCGATGACAGTTCATTTACCCGCCACCTTCTCTCCAAAGGCATCCAATACGAGTTTCGACGGGGTGAAATTTTAGAAAAGGTCGTTCCCGCAAGTGCATTCGCTCACTTTTGCCGTAATTCAAATCGAAACATTGAGAAACTGTTACGTTTCGGAGCCGAACCGGAAGACGAACTCGTCGCGGGAATTGCCGTCGCCATGCTTCTTGGGAAAAAAGCGGCAATCCCTCGGGATCAAAAAGAGCGCTTTATCCTCGCGGGAGCTATGCACCTTTTCGCGATAAGCGGTCTTCACATAGCCATCGTGGCTGGTTTGCTTATATTATTACTGCGACTGGTCCCAGGCCCGAGGTGGATTGAGACGGGCCTTATGCTGACCCTCTTATACCTCTATGTCCAAATTACTGGAGGTACTCCGTCGGCCCAACGCGCTTTCATTATGATCGCGTTTTGGAAGGCTTCGGACATTTCGGGAAGGAGGGGAGGGGCCTTTCAGGCACTCTTAACTTCCGCAGTGTTCGTGCTGGCAATAGATCCAGGGCAGTTTTGGGACAAAGGCTTTCAGCTTTCTTATGCCGTAGTCTTCTCCATAATTCTGTATGGCGGCCCTCTAGGACAAAGACTGCAGGTAGCTTTGAGACCTTGGCGATTCCTTTCGGATGAAGAATTATCGGGTCACCGCAAAGCAGGAGTTGAAATATGTCATTGGTTTTTTGGGGCCCTTGCCATAAGCATTGCGGCGACCTTGGCGAGCTCACCACTCGCCGCAGACGCCTTTGGAGTTTTTTCTCCGGGAGGTATTCTGTTAAATGTATTTCTTGTTTTGTTAGCCATTGGAGCAATTTGGTTGGCCGTGTTTTCCCTGCCGTTCGGGGCATGCGGTTTTGATTTTCTTCACGAAATCGATTGGCGCATCATACGATTGATGGATTTCCTCGTGAATTTCTTTATTAAAATTCCGGGCTTGTTCTATCGCGCGGAAGTAGAAACCACTTGGGCGCCTGCAATAACGAGCTTCGCATATCTTGGCGTATGCCTTGCATTAGCTCGCAGATTGCCGTCATCATCTGCATTAGTCTTTTTTGCCGCACCGGCATGCATTGCCTTTTTTGTTGCATTTGGGACCAACCTGTCTTTGGGAAACTAATGTTATGAAGAGTGCATACGAATTAGCCATGGAGCGTTTTGGTGGAGATGATGAATTCGAACCTCTCTCCAAAGACCAAAAAGCTGAAATTGCCGAAATCTCATCCAAATATAAGGCTAAGATCGCCGGACGGACAATATTTCTAGAAAAGAATATCGCGGACTCCCTCGCCTCAGGTGACGAAGAGGGGGCGGATAAGATTCGCCAGCAAATCGCCTACGAGACCTCTACTCTGGAGAAAGAAGCCGAACAGGCCAAAGAGAGGGTGAGGAAAGGCTGAAGCTTAGCTTGCCCAAAACAACTTGGGCATAATCCCTAAAGGGAGTGGCGCACAAACACATTTAGCCGAACAATAAGTTTCTCCTTCGTGACTCGAACCAATGAGCCATGCTCTGCTTAGAAAGAGAAGGTAAAGAGCCGTAAAAAAATCAACTCCTCGAGTGAACGGGGAAGTCATCGGGTAGCTTTCTTGCGAACCAAAACCAAGTATTACCTTTGGATATCGCAGAAAATTCTACGATCCTGTGACCGCCTCCTTTTTTACTGAGCCGAATTGTAATGTCTCTTAAATTCTGCCTCTGGGTAATTTGGCCCAAGGCTTCACGCCCGATTACCAAATCCTGTGGGTCTACAAAGTTAAAGAATGGTTTGTCGATAAGTTCGGTTGTCGACCATCCCAAAAACTCAGCCCACCCGTCGCTATCGCCATGAAAAAAGACTTCTCCGTCCTTGATCTCGATGATTCCGCTGAAATCAGAATCTTGCGAAAGTTCGTCTAAGGTAAACTCGCCGCGCATCCTAGACTGTGCAGTGGGATTCTTCATTTTGTGATAATGTCTAGGAGTCACTCCTACGCGCTTTTTAAAGGCCCGGTGAAAGTAGTGCACACTCTCGAAACCACAGTTGGCCGAGATTTCTTTCACGCTTACTCGCACGTTCGACAACAAGGTCTTGGCGCGTTCAATGCGCTCGCGAATCAAGTCTTCGGTTGGGCTTACTCCGAATTCATTCTTGAAAAGGGCCGCAAAGCGACTCGAACTTAAATTTGCCAATCGAGCCATTTCCTCGATAGCCCAATGTTCGACCATCCGTTCGTGCACTTCAGCTCTTACCTCTCGCAGTACGTGAGAATGGTCGGAAGAAAAAGAAGAGAGATCGTCCTCTGCATAACGAGAGAGCTTCACAATAAATTCCTCTAGCGCCAAAGTCGCAATGCGTTCCCAATTGAGCTCACGGCGCAAGCTTTCTGTCTTCATCTTTTCAAATAAAGACGAAATGAAATGCGTTCTGTAGGGATAAAAAACCTCATTCATCGAAAAGCCACCTGTCAGAGCAATTTTTTCAGATGATGATCCCGAAAAGGTCAAATAGTCGTTCGACCAACACTCTCCCGCCCCCCTGTAGTATTGTGGGTGCTGAGGAGTATACATGACACAGGCCCCTCCCTCGACTTCAGTCAGGCCAGAAGCCGTCTTGACCAACGCTGGGCTAAGAAAATGTATGAATGTGTATTCTTTGGAACCTTCGGGGATATCGACCACATGACTCTCCGAGTGCTCAATTGAGCTATCGCAATTGTTTATTTGTAGTTTCACTTTTTCTTCTTTCTTTTGATTAAAAACGGAGCATAGTTCCAAGGTTAAATTAACAGGATTAGTTCATCCTGAAAACTTAAGTTTTGCACTGTTAGTGAAAAGCTTGGTTTCTGTCAATTGGATAAGGCAATCAATAGGTCGCATTTTTGTTTTGCGTTTGGACGGACGGTTGCTATCCATATGAGTAACTTCTGCATTCTTTAGTAACCTTTTTCCTTAAAAGATTACGGAAAAACAAATAACACAAGTGATAGACAATGACTGCTCGCAAAGCACCCAAACCCAAAAAAGAATCGAAATCGTTTACCACCCGAATCTCCTTGGAGACTTGGAAAAAGGTCGAGGCATACAAAAAGTATGGCAACTGGAACACAAATCAGTTGATGAACCATGCGCTCCTCTCTTTCTTCGAAGTAATTGAGTCCAAGGAGAAAAGCCCCAGGTTGCCATTGATTTGCGAAACTTTGCGCGATCTTGCTTCCCGCACCCGAGCACGCTTTAAGTAATGTATTGACGGCAAGTGATCTCCCGAGGTGTTCTCCTCGGTTGCGAATTGCTGGGAATTCCATTCCCTGAGGGCCTTGCCACGGCGACAAGACTCTTCTTTTTACTTAAGGTTCGAGTTTAGGGTTTGCCCGCTCGAAAAGCTAGTGCACCCTGCGTTGCATCATGAGTGATGCGAAAGACAATTGCCTGTTCCTTCAAGACACGATGTCTAGAGGTAAGTGCGAAGTTTTTGCCGAAAAAGATGGCGTACTTCGATTCTACTGTTGTGGCCCGACTGTTTACGGGGCGGCCCACATAGGCAATTTTCGAACTTTTGTCGCTCAAGATTTATTTAGAAGGGTTACTGAATGCAATGGTTTGAAAACCTTGCATGTCCGCAACCTAACGGATGTCGACGACAAAACCATTCGCGGTTCGGTAAAGGCGGGACAGGAGCTAGAGCAGTTCACCACTTACTGGACTGAGCGTTTTCACAACGACTGCGAGAAACTTGGCTTGCTAAAGCCGCATGTCGAGCCTAGCGCGGTTGCCCATATAGCTCAACAGATTCAGCTAGTAGAGAATCTTCTTCAACGCGGACACGCCTACACTTCGGAAGATGGTTCCGTATACTTTCGAATTTCCTCTTTTGGCGAATATGGAAAACTCTCGAAGCTGAAATCCCGAGATCTTTCTGCCGGAGCAAGCCGCCGAACCACGGCGGACGACGAATACTCAAAGGAGTCTTTAGGGGATTTCGCCCTCTGGAAAGGAAGAAGAGAGGCAGACGGCGAGAATTTCTGGGAAAGCCCATGGGGCGAGGGAAGACCGGGCTGGCATCTTGAGTGTAGTGCCATGTGCAGAGAATACCTAGGAGATTCGTTCGATCTACATTCGGGTGGAGAGGATCTTGTTTTTCCTCACCACGAAAACGAGATCGCCCAAAGCATATGTTCATCGGGGAAACCTTTCGCAAGACATTGGTTTCATATTGCGCACCTAATGGTGGATGGTGGGAAAATGAGCAAAAGCCTAGGCAACATGTACACCTTAGACGACTTGAGGGGAAAAGGGCACGACCCTGAGGTTGTAAGATATGCACTGCTCTCGGGTCACTACAGGCAGCCGCTCAACTTTACCATTTCATCACTGGAGGCAGCTCGTTCGGCACTCGGAAAACTCCTAAAAGCCCACAACCTTCTCGGCGGGGGCGATCCGCCTTCCTATGAGGAGTCATTAGCTAGAGGCGGCTCCGAACTGGGCCCCTTTAAAGCTGCCTGGGAAGCTTTGTTGGACGACTTGAATACACCAAAGGCTCTCGGAGCCCTTTTTTCCACAGTAAACAACATTGATCCCGAAGGTTTAGCGAGTGATGAAAAAGAAGGGCTGCGGAGGTCTTTTTGGTTTGTTCTAAATGCGTTCGGAATTTGTCTGCCCAAAACCGATGCCCCCAAAGATCCTCCTGCCGAAATTAAGGAGTTGGCGGAAAAAAGACTTCAGGCGAGATTGGCAAAAAACTGGGCCGAAGCCGATAAACATCGCGAAATGCTCGACGAGGCGGGATGGTTGGTCAAAGACCTACCTACAGGTTTCGAGCTTATTTCTAAGTAGTCAAAAAGATTGAGGCAGACGAGAACTCTGTAAAGGAAAAGTCTTTTCCCAAATCTTATTTCCGGGTTAAGGTAAGTTGCGTCCACTCTCCTTCGTCTTTTCTTCGCAAGATAAAGCTTGAGCCTAAGCGATTGATGGTCTCTTGAAAGAATTCGGCTGTTTTTTTAGCTTCAATAGACAAGATTCCAGACAAGGCGAGGAGTCCTTGCGAGCGAACGGCACGTAGCAACAGTTCAGCATTCGCACAAAGTACGTCTGCCTGAATGTTTGCCAGCACAAGATCGGCACTTTCCGAAAAAAGTCCTCCTGCAATATCGTTCGTAGTAAAACTAACATCTCCGCCCATCCCATTTGCCGTAGCGTTTTCGATGGAAATTCGGACGGCATCGGGATCGATATCAACGCCTTTCACATTTCCCGCCCCAAGTAACCTGGCAGATAAAGCGAGTATTCCTGAACCGCAACCTACGTCGATACAACTGAGCCCCCTAGGATCGGTCTCTTCGAAAAAGTCAATGATCACATCTAAGCACAGGCGAGTGGTTTCGTGAAGTCCCGTGCCAAAAGCCATTCCGGGATCGACGTACAGTACCTTTCCCCCCTCCGGCAAGACATAGGTGGCGCGCTCCCACTCGGGCACAAGATGCAAGGGACCGATACTCCAAGGATGGAAATGTTCTTTATAAGCTTCTTTCCAGTCACGATCCTCGACAGTTGAAAGCTCGGGTGAGAGGGATTCGGCAAATGCGGGAAACCTTTGGGACAGACTAGTCCACTCAGCAAGAGCCAGCTCTCGGTTGTCGAAAAAACCCTCAAGCGATCCCTCGTCCGAAAGTCTATTTATTTGCAAACACCAGTTACAAGGAGCCAGTTCACACAAGAGATCTTCCAGCGGAGGGATGAGCTCCGAGGACAACGGGAGAGTCGCCTTGATCATTCCCCGAGAAAGGGAGTCACGCCAATGGCGATATCTCGAATTACCGAAGGCAAGACAACATGTTCCGCCCCATGTATCTTTTGCTCCAGCAGTTCGCAAGTGTCGCCAGGCATAACTCGCACTGGAGCCTGCGCAATAATTTCGCCACCATCCACCACTTCATTCACCCAATGAATGGTACAACCCGTTATTTTTACACCGCGGACAAAGGCTTGGCGAATGGCTTCCAGTCCAGGAAAGCTGGGCAACAAGCTAGGGTGGAGATTAATTATCTTGCCCGAGAATGCTTGAAGGAATGACCCTTTTAAGATGCGCATGAATCCAGCAAGAACGATTAAGTCGGGCGCATCCTCTTTGATCGTTTCGATCCAAAGGCTTTCGGACTCCCCGTTAAGAGTCGCCTGTTGGGAAGGAGACGAAAGATGGCTGTTCTTTACCTCGTAACGAGCGGCTTTTTCTAGAATACCCGCATTTTGAACATCACTATATACGGCAACGACTTGAGCGGGGCCGAGCTGACTTGCCGATGCCGCAGACAGGATGGCCTCTGCATTTGTTCCGGAACCTGATCCTAATATGACGACCCTCATGTTTGACATTGCGTTCAAGTTTTAGATTTCGGGCAAGCCTTTAATTTTCTGCAAAAGTCCAGTGGTTCCACACCCTTCAAGAAATGGCAGAAAGTGAATTTCGGAACCCACTTGCTCTAAGGATTCGCGTTCACTTTGGTCCATCGTCTGCAGACAGTAATCGCCAGATTTAGCATAGGCATCGGGTGATAGAGCTTTGATTTCAGAGCTTATTCTCTTTCCGTCAAAAAGAAATACTCCTGACACGCTTTTCAGAGAAAGAAGGGCGTAAGTGCGTTCGCGCTCTCCTTGCACCGGGCGAGAAGAGCCCTTGATGGCTCGGACACTTGAGTCTGAATTGAGGGCAACCCAAAGATGGTTTCCCAATGCTGCCGCTAACTCCAGGCAATAGATGTGTCCGGCATGAAGTAGGTCGAAGCATCCGTTGGTGAGGACGAATGTCTCGTTCTGCAAGTTAACTTTTTGACGAAATTCCACAGATTCCCCAAGCGAAGAAACTCCGACAGAAAGATCATCTAAGGTCACCATCTTCAATCCTCGCCTTCGAAGAAACGCTTTGCCTTGTCTATGATCCCCTCGTCCACATCCGCGTCCTTGTCGCCGCATGATTTAGCGAAATCGACTAACAATTCGCGCTGCTTTTTTGTAAGTTTTTTAGGGATATGA
The DNA here is from genome assembly GCA_905612515.1 of uncultured Opitutales bacterium. Classification (GTDB taxonomy): domain Bacteria; phylum Verrucomicrobiota; class Verrucomicrobiia; order Opitutales; family Seribacteraceae. The sequence goes on from CAJQSI010000007.1 coordinate 45,405, forward strand.
ATAGTTATGCGCGCATAGAGGTCTCCAACCCGACTGGAACTTCGGAGATTAGGCATTCCCTTGTCGCGCAAACGAAAAGTGCGACCCGATTGAGTACCCGCAGGGATTTTTAAGGAAACCTTGCCGTTCAGCGTGGGTACGTCAATGGAACCCCCTAGGGTCGCCAAAGTATAGGGGAGGGCGAGTTCATGAAAAAGGTCATCTCCGTCCCGCTCGAAAAGCTCGTGATCCTTAACTTGCACGAAAACATAAAGATCCGCCGCGGGGCCTCCCATCAGGCCCGCATCGCCTCGACCACGAGAGCACAATCGCGTACCGTCATCAACGCCTTTAGGAATGCTAACCTTGACGGTCGCAGGTTCCCGTACGCGCCCCTCGCCTCCACAGGTTCCGCAAGGATTTTCGATCGTCACTCCCGATCCGCTGCATTTTGGACAAGTCCGCCGAATGCTTATAAAGCCTTGGTTGGAAGCAACCTGACCAATGCCTCCGCAAGTTGGGCACATCACTTTACCAGAACCGGAGGCAGCACCTGATCCGTCGCACGGGCCACAGGTTCCATAGCGCCTGTACTTGATCTCTCGATCAACACCTTCGGCAGCTTGCTTCAATGAAATTTCCACAGAGACACGCAAGTCCGAGCCGCGGGCCCCTCCCGCTTCCTGTCCCTGCGAACTTGAACCACCGAAGAACTCTTCGAAAATACTGCCAGATCCACCCCCTCCACCTCCGCCGCCAAAAACATCGCGGAAAAGGTCAAATGGATCAACTGCGGCTCCTCCGCCTACGCCTCCTCCTCGAAATGCGTCTGGCCCAAATTGATCATACCTGCGACGCTTTTCCGGATCCTTGAGCACTTCGTATGCTTCCGAGATCTTTTTGAATTGTTCCTCGGCTTCTTTATCGCCGGGGTTTTTGTCAGGATGATATTTTACCGCAAGCTTTCGGTAGGCTTTCTTTAGTTCTTCCGGGGATGCGCCGCGAGGCACACCGAGTAATTCATAAAAGTCTTCTGATGCCATTGCCTTGTGATTAAGATTGAGGGCTAGCTATTTCAGTCTTCGGATTTCTCTTCTTCACCAGTTGAGCCTTTGGAGATAACCACCGCCGCGGGCCTAAGCAAGCGGTCGCCCAACTTATATCCTATGCGAACGGTATAGATTACATGACCTTCCTCTATGTCTTCGCTCGCTTCGTGACTAACGGCTTCGTGAAGGCTTGTGTCAAAGGGCTGGCCCGTTGCATCGATCAAAGAGAGTCCATGCTCTCCAAGTATTGATTCCATTTGAGTCATGACCATGGCAAACCCCTCCACCACACTTTTGGCCTCCTCGCGATTCTGGGCATCCTGAAGGCCTAGACGAAAAGCATCAACGGCGGGAAGGAGATCCCCAATTATGTTTGCTCGAGTGCGAGAGGCGATTTCCTCACGGTCTCGAACTGAGCGCTTTCGCAAGTTGTCCAACTCGGCAGCCGCGCGGAGGTACTTGTTTTGTAGCTCGTCGCGCTTGCCATAGGCTTCTTCGAGTTTACCCTGCATCCTGCCAGAGGCATCACCTTGAGCAGATTCCTCTTCCAGAGATTCGTCCACCTCGTCGGTGGCGTTAGCTTCATCCAAAATCTCTTCCGAACGTTGAGATGCTGTTTCTTCTTCACTTTTGTTACCTTGTTCCATCAAATGTTGCAATGAGTTAAACGGTATAAAAAACCTTGCCCTTCGCCGCCGGTCAACGGGAAAGCAGAGAAGTTTGCCCCCAACTTAGCGAATAAAACGATCCGTCACCAGAAATGTCGTCTTTTCCGACGCTTGTCCGAAAAAATCCTCCGCAAAAGGTACAAGTCCGGTATCCCCTGCTTTCAAAAAACATCCCTCGCCGTAAAGAGATCCGCTCAAGATATGCACCAATGCGACATCCCCGCCAGCGGAAGAAAGTTTTTTTTTCTGCCCATCCGCAAGCTCGAATTTACAAATGCGGAAGTGGTCGCATGCTGCGATAATCTGTTCCGCGGCTTCAGGATCAGAGTGAAATGGCTCGGGCTCAAAATCGGCAAAGTTAATGCATCGCATAGACTCCTCGACATGCAGTTCTCTGGGTTCACCATCCAACCCCACGCGTTCCCAATCATACACTCGGTAAGTGGTATCAGAATTTTGCTGAACCTCCAAAATCAAATTACCTTCATCGATAGCATGAATGCGGCCACTTTCCACAAGAAGGGAGTCTCCGGCAAACGATGGAAATCGGTGACATAAATCAGCGAGGCATCCTTTATTCAACGCGCCCTCAAAAGACTCTTTGGAAACCCCCGATTTCAATCCGGCGATCAACCCTGCTCCGGAGGCGGCTTTCGCCACATACCAGTTCTCCGTTTTTGGTTCACCTCCGAGTTCATGCGCGATAGCTGAAGGAGGGTGAACCTGGAGACTTAGGCGTTCTGCGCAGTCCAACCATTTAACCAGAATCGGAAACGGTTTTGCAGAAGGCCAACTCGGACCAAGAAGCCAATCCGAATTACCTTCGATCAATTCGCGGAGCGTGCGATCCTTCAAAGGTCCTTCCGCTACGATCGATTGGCTCTCGGGTCTATCCACAATTTCCCAAGTTTCGCCTATTCTTTTACCTTCGGGTAAATCCCGGCCAAATACTTTCGCAAGGCTACGACCTCCCCAAACACGAACTACGCAAATAGGTGTGAACTTAACAACCGACATTGCTTAAAGTATCTTCAAAGATTGCGTTGCAAGGCAACGAAATCCTCTTATGCCTAGTCATAGTTAAAAAGGTAAGGGAAATCTAGTGGTGAAAAAAGGGATAGGTTCGGGGACTCCAAAAGCCTCTGTCGGAAAAATTACGCCTGTGCGACGACCATGGCTGGCGGCAGGTCTTGCTGTGACTGCTCTTGTCTGTTTGGTAAGCCTGCTTGATTACGACGGACAAGGACATGCGGCCCCAAGTGTAGGGGAGCCCCATTTACTAGGTGGAGTTGGAGCATTTTTGTCGGACCAGATGCTGGCCAGCTTGGGCTTGGGAGCATGGCTTTTGCCTTGGGCTTTTGGCTGTGCCTCGTTTCTTACCTTCGCCGAAAGCACAAAGTCCATGAGGGTTCGAAAGCTTGCCACCATCGGTTTGGTCATCATCTCAATCGCGGCTTTAGCTAACCTGAGAGACGCCGGATTCAGGGCCGAAGGCGGGGAACCTCTTCTCGATAAAGATCTCTACCGCCACGGAGCCGGCGGTTCCTTGGGTGGGGTTTTATATTCAGGTGTTCCGTTACACGCACTGCCTGAGAATCGTTCGGGTGGCTTTCTAGGCCAATGGTTAGGGGGGTTGGGTACCGGGCTTCTGATGAGCATCACTCTTATCGGCAGTTTGCTTCTCCATTGGTCCGTCAAGCCAAACTTGGCGTTCGTCGGTCTGCCGGGATGGACAAAAGGCTTGAGGGAGCGTTTGTCTGGAGGAGCCAAAAACCCAAGTGGTCCAGAAGAAGCCCCTAAAGAAAAGAAAGAGGAAAGTCCATCGGTCGGAGAACCAGAGGCGACGAGTGCCCAAAAGAAAAACTCCATTTTTAGCCGAAAAAAAGAGGATGACGACATCCTCTTCGGAAAAGTTGGCTCGGAATCAGATGCCGTCGAGACAACACCCTCGCCAACAAAAACAAAAAAGGACACACAGAAAAAATCACTGCCGGATGAACCAGACCTCTCCGCGAAAGAGAAAACCGACACCACCGATCCTGAACTCAAAAAAGCGTTGGAGCCTGTGCCGGCGGAGATATTAGAGGCAGGCGAGAACAAGGGTGTGGATGGCTTTAAGGTAGTAAGAGCAGCTAAAACCGAAAAAGCTGCAGACCTGTTCCCAGAACGAAAAGGCGACTATCACTTCCCCACTCTTGATCTTCTCATGGATCCACCCGAAGAAGAGGACTCGGCCGACGAAGATCATATGATCAAGGCTGTCCGGCTTAGGGACACTCTGGCTCAATTCAAGATCGAGGTTGAACTTGGCGAAGTTCACACAGGACCCGTCATAACGAGATACGACATTCATCCTGCAGCAGGCGTAAAAGTAGCAAAAATTGCAAATCTAGAAAAAGACCTCGCAATGGCCCTAAAAGCCGAAAGCGTGAGGATCATTGCTCCCGTTCCCGGAAAAGGATGCGTAGGCATCGAGGTGCCCAACGACAAACCCGCAGCCGTCTGCCTTAAAGAAATTTTAGAATCAAAGGCTTGGGCAGATGCAAACGCCGAAATTCCAATTGTTTTAGGCAAAGAAGCCAGTGGCGTTCCACTTGTAGCAGACCTTACAAAAATGCCTCACCTGCTGGTTGCGGGAACCACTGGTTCGGGCAAGACAGTTTGCATCAACACAATTATTGCATCCCTATGTTACCATTCGAGTCCCGAGGACGTCCGCTTTATCATGGTGGATCCAAAGATCGTTGAGATGAAAGTCTACAACGATCTTCCTCACATGCTCATCCCCGTCGTTACCGAACCCAAGAAGGTTCCGGGCGCACTCAAGTGGTTGCTCATCGAAATGGAGCGCCGTTACCAAATTTTCTCAAAAGTGGGTGCTCGAAATATCGCAGGCTTCAACGCTAAAATTTTAAATGACAAGAAAGAAAAGGAAAAGGCGATCGCTCTGGAAGCCGAAATGACCCCCGAGGAGCGTGCTGCATTGTCAAGCATTGAGGTTCCTCGGGACGACAGTGTTTTGGAAATCCCGGAAAATAAACTTCCCTACATCGTCTGCTTTATTGACGAACTCGCCGACCTTATGATGGTGGCGCAAGCCGATGTCGAAACCGGGATTGCTCGCTTGGCCCAGTTGGCTAGAGCGGCAGGCATACACCTAATAATCGCTACCCAACGACCGTCCGTCAATGTCATCACCGGCGTTATCAAGGCCAATCTTCCAAGCCGTATCTCTTTTCGTGTAGCTTCCTATCGAGACAGCCAAACGATACTCGATTCCAAGGGAGCGGAAACATTAATCGGGCGAGGTGATATGCTTTTCATTCCACCTGGCAGTCCAGTATTTATACGAGCCCAAGGAGCATTCGTAAGCGATGATGAAATCAACGGCATCGTAGAATACTTAAAACGGAACGGTCCGCCGGAAATCATTGAAGAAGTACGTGCTCAAGTAGAGGCGGCCGGACAAGAAGAAATTCTTGGAGAAGATGGAGATAGCGAAGAAGATCCTATGGTCAAGAGAGCCATTGAGATAATTCGTACCACCAAACGCGCCTCAACCTCCAACTTGCAAAGAAAACTGAGCATAGGCTACAATCGAGCTGCTCGCATAATGGATGAGTTGGAAGACCGAGGAATGGTCGGGCCTGACAATGGTTCACAAGGTAGAGAAATTCTCTTGGACTTGTGACACATCAACTGGTTAAGGTAAGTCCATGAAAAAAAATCTTAGACAGTTGCTGATTGAATTCCGCCGCCTGTTGTGCCTTAAGTTAACTTAATCATGGCATCCATCGGACAAAAGTTGGAAGAGGCTCGTAATAGAAAAGGCATTTCTATACGCGAAGCGGAAGAAGCTACCAAGATTAGGGGCCACTTTCTTGCGTCTTTTGAAAAAGATGTGTTTGATGTAGATTTGCCGCCGGTTTATTTGAGCGGCTTCCTCAAGAACTATGCTCGCTTTCTTGGGCTAGATCCTGAGGCGGTTCTCGCAGAGCTTGACATCTTGTTGCCCGGTCGCTCGGGCAAGGCCGCCAAAAAGTCACTTGGTTCAATTACCTCAGGCAGTGAAGGTGGGGAAACCGAGGTCGCCTCTGGTTCCGTGACTCAATCGGTAGCAACAGAACCTCGTCGCGGATCACCTCTTTCTAACTCTGAACGAACCAGTACTCAAGGGGTTCTCAAGCCTGTCATCCTAATTACTTCCGGGGCATTGGTTCTCGTCGGCATAATTGTCGCCTTGGTTTACGTCTTAAGGAAACCGGATGCTCCAAACTCACCCCCTAATAATTCGGTTATTACTGAGAGAGGGACAACAGATTCGGACAGCAGTGCATCTGTTAAAAAAATTACGCTTCGGCTCGCGGCTTATGGGCCTATTGAGCGACTTATTCTTTCAGACGATGGGGCCACGCCACCTCAACAAAAATATTATGACAGAAAGTCCCTTAAAGCCGGATGGGAAGAAAGCTTCAGTATCAACGGTTCTTTCCGCTGCTATGCCTCCTCTCTGGAAAACATTCGCTATATCATCAACGATGGGCAAGAGCTTGTTCCGCCGAAAAGTGGTCCCGGCAGTTTTGTTTGGACACTGGAAGGGGAATAGCGTGCCTCAATCTCGGGCTGCCGGGGTAATGTCTAGTTTCAGCGTTTCGCCTTTGCGATTGACCTCTATAGTCGCGGCAACCTTTGGCTTCAATTCACCGATTGCGTCGGTATAGTCGTAGACGTTTTCCACTTTCTTGCCCGCCAAGCCGATGATTACATCACCACCTCGAAGCCCCGCCTTATCCGCCGGACCGCCTTTTGCAACACCGGACAGCAAGACTCCCTTCAGGTCGCTTTGAGAGTAGTCGGGAATCGTCCCAAGATACGCCGTAAGGCGCCCACGACTTTGCCTTTTGGGGGCAGACGATGATTTGTAGGGGATTGGGCCATCGCGTTGCAGAAGTTCCATAGTTATTCGGGAAAGAAGTTTGCCGCAATCGGCAGCTGCTTCGTAATTCAATTTAGCCGCCGTATCCGTCGGGGAATGATAATCTTGGTGAAGACCAGTGAAGGCACTAAGTATTGGAACGCCCCGAGAGTAAAAAGACGTGGTGTCGGTTGGCAAATGGCTGTCGTTTTGTGGATTGAGGTTCAACCCCACGGGCACATTCGCTTTTTCGATTATTGAAAGCCATCCCTCACCCGAACCGATACCATGCAGGGTGAGTTTCTCTTTGTAACGACCAACCATGTCCAGATTCAGGTAGGCAATAATGGGTAAACTCGCGTTGTCGTCGCGTGCCTTAACTTTTGTCTCGAGCTCGCGGGCATAATGCGCCGAACCAACAAGGCCTATTTCTTCGCCCGACCATGCGGCAAAGCAAATATCGAAATTCATTTTTAGCAAACCACGCTTTTTGAGATCGGCCAAAAACTGAGCTATCTCCAAAAGAACTGCAATTCCGGAGGCGTTGTCGTCGGCGCCAGGATGAATTTTCTTTTTTGCATTTTTCTTTGCTCGGGACCCGACTCGTCCCTTGCCGACATGATCCAAATGAGCTCCGATCACAATAAATTGCTTCGAGGGCTTCTTGCCTGCCCGCAACCATCCCAAGATATTTCGCCCCGTACCTTTTTCTCGAATTATTTCTATTTCTGATTCCAACTGAACCCCTTTGAAAGGAAAGCCCATTGCAGGTTCCCCTTTGTCGAGCGCGTTATGCACTGTCTGCAGATCCTTTCCGGCTAAGGTAAAAATATTTGAGGCAAGCTGATCATCTATTGAAGCAGCCAGTAGAGACATTCCGGAACCAGTGGCATCTGGGAAGAAGCTCACCAGTTCCTTTCTGTTCTCAGCGTTTGGACCCGTTACAAATAGTACACCCGCGGCTCCAAGGTCCCGGGCAATAGAAGCTTTTTTTCGTAGGGCTGCATGGCTCGCAAATTTATCTTTTCGTTTCTTCTCCCACCCATTCGGCAAATAGCGAAGCACAATCACCCATTTGCCTTTTACATCCAGATGAACGTAAGAATCGTATTCTGAAAATCCGTCCACAGGTGGAGTTTGTAGACCGTAGCCGGCAAAAACCACATCTCGCGAGTCCTTGGCTCCAGTATCGGAAAAGGCGATCGGTCGCCAGTTCTTGCCTAACTCAAAAGCAATACTTGTCTTGTTCTCAATTCGCAGAAAATTTCCCTTTCCGAGCCTTACTTCCTTTGTAAATGGAAATGTTTGAAACCAAGATCGATTGCTTCCCGCAGGCTCGATACCGTAAGAAGCAAGAAGATCGGCCACGTACTTGGAGGCCAATCGAGCTCCTTGTGATCCCGTGAAACGACCCTCCAGTTTTTCAGAAGCAAGGTATTCGACATGAACCCGAGCGTCCGCAGAATCAATTTCCGGAGAAGAGCGGTGCTCGGTGACCGACTCTCGCAGGTCCTCCGATTTATTGAGCCGAGGGACATCACCGGCAGCAGCGAGTAAACCCATCGCCGCTTCGTGATTCCATCCAGCAAGGTGAATCTGAGACTGTTTTGCAGCTCCTCTGTTACTCGTCCAAGACAAGGATTTTCCATCTGGCGAAAAACAGGGCAGACCGTCAAAACCATCTGTAAAAGTAACGCGAGCAGGTTCTTTTGCACCCTTTGCGTCGACAAGATAAAGTTCAAAGTTCTGAAAACCGTGTACATTGGTTGAAAAGATTAAGTATTTTCCCGAAGGATGAAAAAATGGCGCCCATGACATCTTCCCGAGATTTGTTAGCTTTCTCTGCTCAGACCCGTCCACATTCATAACATAGATTTCAGCCTGGTGACCGTTTTTGGAAAATCGGCGCCAACATATCTGGGTACCATCGGCATTAAAGAAGGGTCCGCCATCGTAACCCGCAACATTCGTGAGACGTTGCAGGTTGGAGCCATCGGAATTCATAAGGAAAATTTCGGAAAAATAAGATTTGTCTCGTTCCAGAATTTTCTTCTCATCTTCCGAAAGGTCCCGTTCGTAAGCTTGGCGATTGGAGGCAAATACTATAAGATTTCCGTCAGGAGAATAGCATCCCTCTGCATCGTAACCACGGGCATTTGTAAGGTTGCGAAGGTTTCCGGACTTCAAGTCTTTTTCAAAAATTTCGTACCACTCGTCGTAGTCCCATGAATACTTTCGAGCCTTGCCTGACTCACGGAACTCCAGTTCCACCTTCTGCTTGTCCTTCGCCGCCGGGTCTTCGTGACTGGATGCGAAAAGAGCCTTTTCCTCGACCGGATGAAGCCATGAGCAAGTCGTCTTGCCTAAACCAGTGGACACAAGATCCGTTTCCCCAGTTACCAAATCGAGGACATAGATTTGATAGAAAGGGTTTTCAGGTAACCGTTCCGATTGGTAAATAAGCTTCTTCCCGTCTGCTGAAAAATAGCCCTCGCCGCTACGCTTTCCCGCGAAAGTGAGTTTCCGCCCACGCGAAAGCAGTCGTGCCTCGTTTTCCTTGGTTAGCTCCACTTGCTTTTCCGTTAGCTTCGATTCCAACCGCTCTGTAGCAGTCGGAATCGCAAATAGGGCCAGAGTGGTGAAAAAGGTTATGGTCATATTCAATTAAAAAGTCGGTTGAGGCTAGGAACGAAAAGCTGTGGGCAAGAACAGTGGCTAGGGAATACTAAGGTTACTTGAATAACGCTGCCTCACTTGCTCGCAAGCCAGATCGATTGCAACACAGCCAATTTTAATGAAGGGCGAGGGGGTTAAAATCAGTTGCAATACCTTAACATTGGGCAAAACTTAATGCCTCGATATGAAAATTCACAATAGAGTTCTTATTGGTCTAGTTTGCATAATGGGACTTTCTCGTTTGGCTATCGCGGAAACCTCGTGGCCTGACTACCGAGGTCCCAAGCAAGACGGTTCCGTCAATGGCGTGGATCTCCCGCTTCAATGGAGCGAGGGCAATCAGGTCATGTGGAAAACGGTCGTTCACGGTCGCGGTTGGTCGAGCCCCATAGTTGCCGACGACCAAGTGTGGCTCACTACCGCCACGCCCGATGGTCGGGAATTGCATGTCCTTTGTGTTGACGCCACCTCGGGAAAAATTCTCCTCGACCGTAAGCTCTTTCAAATTGCCAAGCCTCAATTCGCACACGCCTTTAACTCTTACGCATCACCTTCCCCGCTGATCGACAGTTCGCATGTTTATGTTTCCTTTGGTTCACCCGGAACCGCTTGCCTCGACCTAAAGACGCATAAGACCCTCTGGGAAAGAACAGATCTAGTATGCGATCACTTTCGTGGTGCGGGTTCATCTCCTTTCGTTTACGAAAATTTAATTATTCTCACCATGGACGGGGCAGACTACCAATACTTGATCGCCCTCGACAAGCTCACGGGCAACACAGTTTGGCGAACAGACCGTTCAACAGACTTCGGCGATCTCGATCCCAACACCGGCTTGCCCAAACGCGGTGGTGACTTCCGTAAGAGTTACGCCACTCCAGTCCTCGTGGAGGTCAAGGGACAAAGCCAACTCATCAGCCCCGGAGCCAAGGCTGTATTCGCGTATGACCCTCGCACCGGCAAAGAAATCTGGACGATTCGGTACGGCAACCATTCCAGTGCCGCTCGAACCCTTGTTGGCCATGAAATGGCTTTCATCAATACTGGCTACGGAAAGGCCGAGCTTCTTGGCATTCGCATCGACGGCAAAGGCGATGTAACCGACACGCACATCGTCTGGCGTCTCCGCAAGGGTGCCCCAAACAAACCTTCTCCCGTTCTTCACGATGGCCACCTTTACACTGTAACTGATGGCGGAGTTGCCTCCTGTATCAATCCCAAAACGGGCGAAGTCATCTGGCAGGCCCGCATCGGCGGAGAATATTCCGCGTCTCTTCTTTTATCCAAGGGAAATATCTACTGTTTTGACCAAGATGGAACCTGTTTAGTTTTTCAAGCCAACCCAAAGGAATTTAAGCAGGTTTCTAAATCGGAATTAGACGATGGATGCATGTCCTCTCCTGCGGTTTTTTTAAACTCACTTATTTTGCGTACAAAGACACATCTTTATCGCATTCAAAAAAGGGTAAATAAATGAATCGATTCCTTTTGTTAATCTCCTTCCTTACAACTTTTTTAGTAAGTTGCCAAGATGAGGAATCGACCGCTCAAGAATCTGTGGCTCCACATGTGGAAACAGTACTTAAATCGGAATACAGCACATTGCTGGCTAAATATTTCGCAGAAAGTGCCGACTTTAACGAAACCCTAAAAAATCTAAAATCCGAAATGCTTGCTGATGCAGAGAGCAGGCAAGCTACGATCGAGGCCTTGCAAGCCGATGGCATCCTAAAGCATGCGGAAATTTCGTCACTGAAAAACTCCCTTGCGGAGAACCAGGCAAAGCTGAATGACTGTAAAGAAATTGGCGTTGCTCTTCGGGCTGAATTAAAAGGGGCGAAAAATCTTGGAGCGTCCGAATATGCAGACATCTTCGAACGCTCTGGAAATATTTCACACGAACATTCGATTAGGCTCTTCGAGGTTTTTCTAGAAAAATATCCTACCGGTTCAGTCTCTCAAAAAGCTCAATCAAGAATTAATCACCATAAGAGACAAATGATTATCACAAAAAACCGAACATTTGCACGTCCTCTTCGCATTTGGCAAAGTCGTTTTCTGGCTGCCCGCCTGTCCACTTCCACTCAAGCTCTCTCAGCTCTAGAATCCCTAATCGGCCGAAAGGCTGACTCTGGCAAAAGAGGTTCTTCATCCGAGTTTAAGGAAATCACTTATTTTTGGCGTGATTGCATCTCCGATCTTGCTGGTGGATTTAGAGACCTCGTAGTCGAAACAGTGGACGACAAAATCACCAGGGTCTACTCTGGCGAAACGCTCAACAAGTAACACTCCATGCCTTCAAGGGCTGCATGCGATTCCCGACATCTGAGCCAGCTCACGGTCACGGGTCTCGTCGTGGCAAGCATGATAGGCACGGGGGTGTACACCTCTCTAGGGTACCAAGCAGACGCCCTTTCCTCGACAACCTCGTTGCTCCTTCTCTGGGTCGTCGGAGGTATTCACGCTCTTTGCGGTGCTTTTTGCTACGCCGAACTCTCTGCCGCCTTTCCGCGTTCGGGCGGAGAATATCACCTTCTTTCTAAGGTTTACCACCCATTTCTAGGTTTTCTCGCTGGCTGGGTATCCGTGACAGTGAGTTTTGCCGCTCCTATCGCGCTCGCCGCTATCGCCTTTGAGACTTATGCTGCTCCGCTGCTGCCCTCCGTGCCGACCGGCAGTCTCGCCTGTCTGCTAATTTGCTTCATGACAATCGTGCACTGCCGTGGCGTTCAAACCGGTGCCCGAGCTCAAAACTGGCTCACGGGAGTGAAGCTCCTTCTTCTTTCTGCCTTCATTATTGCAGGCCTTCTCGTTCCTGCCGAAGAAGCAAACTTATCCACTACCACCACCCTCGATTTTTCCGAACTCCTTGGAGGCGGGTTTGCAGTGTCGCTAGTATATGTTTCCTATTCTTTCACGGGTTGGAATGCCGCCGTGTATGTGGCAGGGGAAACTCGCAATCCCTCTCGCGCGCTACCCATCGCCCTCCTTTCCGGGGTAGCCATGGTGACGGTCCTTTATCTTTCACTGAACTATGTCTTTCTTCGCGTAACTCCTCTCGAGGAAATTCGAGCCCTCGAAAACAAGGAGGGAGTTGCGGCCCTCGGAGCACAACATGCCTTCGGAGCTCTCGGCAGTAATTGGCTCCGAGCTATCATCTCAGCCGGGCTTTTCTCTACGGTCGGGGCGCTCATATTGACAGGTTCTCGCATCGCCACGTCAATCGGGGAAGATTATCCAGTCTTCGGTTTTCTCGCCAAACGCAACCAGCGAGGCGCCCCAATTCGAGCACTGCTTTTGATAGGGACCGTGGCTCTTGCCCTAGTGGTCACATCCTCATTTGAAACTGTCCTCGTGTATATCGAATTCATAACGTTGATATTCACTTTCATGACTGCTGCCGGCGTCTTTGTGCTCCGAAGGAAGGCGGCTAAGAAAGAAAGCCCTTTCCGCATGCCCTTGTTTCCACTAACTCCGTTCATCTACCTTGGAATTACCGCCTGGATAATCTGGCATGTACTGACCGAACGACCCGTGCAAGCTCTCGCGGGATTGGGAACTTTGGCGATTGGGTCTATAGTCTATGTTTTGTGTTGCGACAAGAAATGAAGTTGTTCCAGGCAATTACCCTACAAATAGAACGCAATCAAAAAGAAGGTCGCACTGATCTACGGTTTCTCAATACTGCTTGCTTGCTATCATATGGTCTCTTGAAAAAGAGATGTCTTTAAGATAAGAAACCCGACAATATTCGTGTAATCATTCTAGATGTCTACCTCGCGAATAATTTCAAATATTAAACCTTATTAAAACCAGAAATCTAATGACGCCATTCCCCACTATTTGTTTTAATTAACACAGGTACAACAAATGTTGTTTTGACATCCACGATACGAATTTTGTTTTTTTAATAATTCAGGCTATAACACACTTAATAGTGTAGCTATAAGATACAATATATACCATTGAGAACCAGAGATGATTCCGTAACCGCCATCGTTGATAGATAGCAAATTCATAAGTTCGCAAAATCTAGGACAGGAAGGAACTCTTCTGCAAGGGGAGGTTAACCAGCCCACCCCAAATAAGCCTCAGTCATAGATGTTTTTACTTATTTCGTGCGAAAACCATCCGAGACCGTTACGCCGCTACCGACAATATTTCTAACTCGCAATCTTTGACAAATAAAGGCTTGTCGCTCGAAAAACACTTCCGTGAGGTTCGCGTAACTGTCTTTAGGTTTTCATTTGGTGCATTTTCTGATTTGCATGTCTCTGCATTCAAGTAATTGTTTTGATCTTTCAAACCAATGACCTTCCTCACCACATTCTCCTGATTCACATGAACAAGAATACAAAGGAATCTACACAGCTTGAACACATTTCGACTACCATATGTTCCTCTTCGACGGATGGTTCCGAACTTGTGGCACGCGAAATTTCCGACTTGATCCGTTCACGAAATGCAGACGGACAGCACGCCGTACTAGGTCTCGCAACAGGCTCCACGCCAATAGGCGTTTACCGTGAACTGGTACGTCTCCACAAGGATGAGGGACTTAGCTTTAAGAAGGTACTGACATTTAACCTAGACGAATACCATGGCCTAGAACCAGAGCATCCAGAAAGCTATGCCGCGTTCATGGATCGTCATCTTTTTTCTCTTATAGACATCCCCGCAGATGCCACGGTAGTCCCCGATGGCAAGGTTCCGCGAGAAGATGTTTTCGCTTATTGCAAGGCGTTCGAAGAGCGTATCCTGGAAGCTGGTGGTATTGATATTCAAGTTCTTGGGATAGGGCGAACGGGACACATTGGCTTCAACGAACCTGGCTCCGGCCGCGACTCCCGTACGCGTCTGGTACATCTTGACTCCTTAACGCGCAAGGATGCCGCTCGAGATTTTCTTGGTGAAGAAAATGTCCCTCGCTACGCAATAACGATGGGTGTGGCCACAATTCTGGATGCCAGAAAAATAATCCTTCTTGCATGGGGTGACTCTAAGGCCGAGGTTTTCGCAAAGGCAGTCGAAAAACCTGTGTCGGATGCCCTCCCGGCAAGTTTCTTGCAAGAACACAAAGGCATTCGGGCATTCGCCGATGAGGCGGCTGCTGGGGAGCTGACGCGCAAGAAGAACCCTTGGCTCGTTGGCTCTGTCGAATGGACCGACAGGACAACGCGACGATCAGTTGCTTGGCTTTCTTCGCGCCTCGGGAAGCCTATCCTGAAACTGTTAGATGAGGATTACAGCGAACACGGACTCGCAGACCTTCTCACCGAGCGAGGTTCTGCATATGAATTGAATATTCGAGTTTTTAATGAGGTGCAACATACCATCACCGGCTGGCCGGGAGGGAAACCTAACGCAGACGATTCCCATCGGCCTGAACGTGCAGAACCGCACCCGAAGCGCGTGCTTGCCCTTGCCCCAGACCCTCAGGACGGTGCGTTGGGCCTGGGAGGCACCCTGCACAGACTCGTCGATCAGGGTCACGAGGTAACTGTTGCCTACCTGACTTCGGGCAACTTGTCTGTTCCCGACGGTGAAGCTCAAAAAGCGGTCGATATCATGCTGGATTTGGATGAGTCGGATTCTTCCGAAAAAGCCTCCTTTGCCCTTCAGGTCAAAGCTGACCTAGCGGGAAGAGAAGCTTTCGGAGAAGACTCCTCGGCAATACGAAAGCTCAAGGGTCTTGTCCGCCGAGGGGAGGCGAGGGCGGCAATGGAAATTTGTGGTGTGAATTCCTCCCAAATCCGTTTTCTCAATTTGCCATTTTACGAAAACGGCCGTTTTCGTAGTTTTGAGCCTCGGGAAGAAGACATCGTTCTCGTGCGAGATCTTCTAGAACAAATTCAACCTCACCAAATTTACGTTACCGGTGTCTTGTCTGAACCAACGACCGTGCAAGCCGTTTGTTATTCCTGTTTTCAAAAGGCCTTCGAGCTTCTACGGAACGAGGATTGGACAAAAGATTGCCGTAGCTGGAGTTATCGAGGCGACGAGCGAGAATGGTCTGTGGAGGATATCGATATGGCGGTTCCCCTAAGCCCTGACGAGTTGGCCAACAAAGTGAAGGGGATTTACCAGCACCGCTCTCAGCGAAGCCAGACTCCCGTCACCGGCCGCACCTCCCTTGAAGCATGGCAACAAGCAGAAGTCGCCGATCGAAGACTGGCGGAAACCTACGATCATCTCGGTCTCGCCGAATACGAAGCCATCGAAGCCTTTTCTCGGTGTTACCCTTGATCTCCCAAAGGGTAAAGTCGATCGTTGACCAATTGCCGTAATTTTGAATGATTTAGCTAGCTTTCAAAAACAGCATGAATCATTTACCCGATGAAGTCGGCCAATTATTTTGTCTCGAGGGATGCCCAACATCCACCGTTCCTCACGGCAACGGAAACGTTAACGACACTTTTTTGCTTTCGTGCGAAAAGGGCGGGACCGTAACTCGATACACCGTTCAGCGGATCAACCACGAGGTCTTCAAGGATCCTGAAGGCCTTATGGTGAATTTCTCGCGGGTTACCGAGCACCTTGGCCAAAAGCTCTCCGTCGAACAAACGCCACGCCGCAGCCTGCGGTTGATTCACTCTCAAGACGGCAGACCGTTTGTACAAGACTCCTGCGGTAACTACTGGAGAATGATGGAATACATAGATGGCGGAGAGTCGGCAGAAATTCCGGAAAGCCCACGCCAAGCTTATCAGGCGGCCAAAGCTTTCGGAGAATTTCAAGCGCAACTTGCCGACCTTCCCGGCTCCCCTCTCCTTCAAACTATTCCCGACTTCCACAACACTCGCAAACGCTTCAATGACTTTCGCAGAGTTGTGACTGAAGATCCCCTTGGGAGAACCAACGAAGTTCGTGATCTAATAACTTTTGCAATAGCTCGAGAATCTTTGGCCGATGCCATCAACGAAGAAAATTTTCCCGTTCGCATCGTCCACAACGACACAAAGCTTAACAATGTTTTGCTCGATAAGAAAACCGGCGAGGGAATCTGTGTCGTCGATCTCGACACCGTTATGCCCGGTTGTGCATTACACGATTTCGGTGATCTTGTAAGGACGGCTGCTTGCTCAGCTCAGGAAGATGAGCCTGACGTAAACAGGATTCAATTTTTGCCCGAAATCTTCGAGGCTCTTGTTGAGGGGTACCTTGACGCGACCAACTGTTTTCTCAGCCCCCTTGAGGTCGATCACCTGGCCATCGCCCCACAAGTCCTCACCTACGAATTGGCTTTGCGTTTTCTCGCTGACCACCTAGAGGGCGATATCTACTTCAAAGTAAAACGGCCCGGGCACAACCTCCAACGAGCCCGCGCCCAGTTCAGGCTTCTTGCTTCGATGGAAGAACATGTCTCCGAGATGGAATCCATCGTGGCAAAGTTTGCCATGGCCGTGAAATAACCCGTCTGGACAACGCACCCCCATTTACAAGCCTGACGATCCGAGTTAAAACAAGCCACACATATGAAAAAGTTTCTTGATGCACAAGAAAGCATTTTTGAAACAGCTTTGACCGAATTGAAATCCGGTCAAAAACAGTCACATTGGATGTGGTTCATTTTTCCGCAAATCGCAGGGCTTGGGGAAAGTGAAACAGCACAGCGCTACGCGATTGCCGATGCAGTAGAGGCCCACATGTATCTCAATCACCAAATCCTTGGCCCACGCTTGTTTGAGTGCACCGAAACGTTGCTTGCAATCGAGGGCAGTTCGGCGAACGAGATCTTTGGCTTTCCCGATGATATGAAACTGAAATCGTCCATGACTTTATTTGAGGCAGTCCGCGGACATTCACGATCCATTTTCACAAAAGTACTCGGTAAATATTTTGCTGATCGCTGCTCCTTTACGTTGAAGCAGCTCGAAGCGGAAATCTCTGACTAAAGCTCCAGCCGCGCCCCGTCCTTCTTGGCAGACTCCAAGCACGCTACAATTGCTCCTCATAAGCTCGCCGCAGCAATCCGACTAGGTGAATAACCTGAGGGGCTTGGCCACTGCCATTCATGCAAGACCGCACTTGCATGATGCACCCAATATTTCCGGACACGATCCAGTCCGGTTTGGTTTTCAATAAGTTACTTACTTTACGTTTGCCCAAGTCGGCAGCAATTTTTGGTTGGTCGATGTTGTAACTTCCTGCAGAACCGCAGCATATGTCGGGTTCTTCTGCTTCCAGAAGCTCCACGCCGGGTATCGCCCGCAGCAATCGTCGAGGTGCCTCCATCACTCCTTGTGCATGACGCAAATGACAAGCGTCTTGATAAACAACTCTGGGCACACCTTTCGTGCGGGGCGGAGTCACCATGCCTAGTTGGTCGAGAAACTCACCGATATCGACAACCTTGCCCGCAAAAAACCTTGCCGCCGATTCTTCAGCCGAACCCTTCAGAATTAGAGGGTACTCCTTCAAGCCGGAACCACAGCCGGCGGCGTTGGTCAAAATAGCATCCACATCATGAGGAAAGGCCTCAAGGTTTTTTCGAGCAAACCTACGGGCATGCTCCCCGGCTCCAACATGCCAACCGAGCGCACCGCAGCAAGTTTGGCCGCGAGGAATCACCACCTCGACTCCGTTGCGGACCAGTACGGCTATCGTATCATCGTTAATTTGGGGATCCATTACCTGCTGGGCACATCCGACAAGCAAAGCGACGCGAGCTCTTGGCGTCCCCATTGGCTTTGCAACTTCTGGCAGCTTGATGCCGCTCGGCAACGTTTTTGGCAGCAAGGCCAACATCGAGCGCACAAGATCAGGCAAAAGCCGCCCGAATGGTCTCGCCAGTATGCCCACCTTGGCGGCAATTCGAAACCTGCCCGGCCAAGGCAAAATGGTCAGCAAAGCTTTTCGCTTAAGCTTTTCCGCAACACTTCGCTTGATTTCCGTTTCTGCCTTTTCCCGAAAGGGACCTAGTAGGTTACGGTATTCAACCCCCGAAGGGCAGGATGTCTCGCAAGCCAAACAACCAAGGCAACGGTCTATGTGCGGCAGTACCTGCTCGGTCGACAATTTTCCTTCCAATGCTTCCTTCATCAGAATGATGCGACCTCGCGGCGAATCCATTTCCTGGCCGAGTTCTGAGTAGGTTGGGCAAGTAGGGAGACAAAATCCGCAATGTACACAAGATTGAATCGCCTCGCCCATCAAAGATCCGGCTGGCCCTAATTTCTCGACGGGAATGCTGTGTTTCATGGAATTGACGGGAACTTATGATCGGGATCGAAAGCCGCCTTCACTGCTTTTGTAATGGCTCCATCGGTCCACTTCCCCAAATATACACTCTCCACCTGTCCACGAAAGACAAGTCCTCGCAAGCCTCTCTTTCGCAAACCGAGGTCCAGTTCTGTCACCGCACTTCCGGGAGGCCACCCCACCCATGCAACATTACAAGCCACACCATATCGACGCGTGGCTCCAAAGGATGAAAGAAATTCGTCCAACTCTATTATTCTGTTTGGAGTCACGGGCACTTTTGCCAAGATGGCGTCAAATGAAGCCCAACCAAATGAGTTTGCATTCCGCCAAAATTTGTCGGCCTCATCTTTGGCGATCAGCTCCCCCGAGCCGCCCAGTTCCAATAGAATCCGATCGGCCCTTTTAGGCAAGGCGGTTTCGGCTCCTCCTATTCGTAAAAAAATATCGCCGTCAGAATTTAATTCCATTCCGTCGGGCTCCCAAGGTGAAACCGCCACACAACGAACTTTCTCTATTCCGGTTTCCAAATTCCCGGAAGAAAGTCGCAATGTAAGAAATTTCCGGGGTTCGGGAAATACCTTAAAGCTCACCTCTGTCAAAATCCCAAAACAGCCAAGACTGCCAACGAGAAATTTAGGAAAATCGAATCCAGCCGCATTTTTAACCACTTTCCCTCCACCTTTTATTACACGGCCCCTGCCATCCACAAAAGTAACTCCTATTAAAAAGTCGCGAATGCCACCAAAACGCAACCGTCCAGGACCGTTTAAACCCGCTGCCACCATTCCTCCCAGAGTTGAGCCCTCTGCAGCAAAAGGAGGATCGAAGGGTATGTACTGTCCGTTTTCTCGTAAAGTCGCTTGTACTTTTTCTATCGGCGTTCCCGCTTTGGCTGAAAAAACATATTCGCTGGGCTCGTATTCTACAATTCCGGACATCCCCGACAAATCGATGAAATCTCCCTCATGCGACATCGTCAACGCAGGTTTGGTCCTTCCTCCCACCGCGAGGACATGCGATGACTCGCATACCGCCACAGCAACTTCCTCGGAGGACCGTGGTAATATTGTCATTCCCGAGAAATCAACCCTGCCTTTTCCAGAGGATGCAATCCATAGAGAGACAGAGAGGGAGCTTCGCCGTCTGGAAACATTTTACCTGGATTGGAAATTTCGGCAGGGTCAAAGGCTCTTCGTACGGACTTCATCAAGTCGATGTCGTCCTCACTAAACATAGTCGGAAGATACTGTCGCTTTTCCATACCCACCCCGTGCTCACCCGTGATAGATCCACCCATCTTAACGCACATCTTCAAAATTTCGCTGGCGGCAGACTCTGCTCGTTCCAGTGCTCCGTCCACTCGACCGTCATACATAATTAGCGGATGCAGGTTTCCGTCTCCTGCATGAAACACATTGGCAATGCGAACATCGTATGCCTCGCCCACATCCTTGA
>CAJQSI010000008.1 GCA_905612515.1 uncultured Opitutales bacterium
CATGCCCGGGGGACCTTCCCAAGTGGATACCTTCGATTACAAGCCCATGTTGGCCAAGCACGCCGGCGAACGGCCGTCCATCGTCGACCGAAAGACTCTACGCAACACTAAGCTCGGCTTGATGCCTTCGCCCTTCGATTTCAAGCGATACGGCGAGTGCGGCAAAATGGTTAGCGACATATTTCCCGAAACCGCTCAATGCGTTGACGACATCAGTTTCATTCACTCGATGCACACAAATATCCCTGAGCATGCGGGCGCAATACTGATGACTAATCTCGGAGCCCTTCAGGCGAATCGTCCGAGCATGGGGTCGTGGCTTACCTATGGACTGGGTGCAGACACGGACAACCTGCCCGGGTTTGTGGCGATGTCTCCTGTGGCCCAACCTCGTGGCAAGATCGCTAACTGGGGCAACTCGTTCCTGCCCGGAGCCTATGCAGGATCTTACGTCAATATCGGCCAAATGAAGCCCGACGCAATCTTGAGCGACTTGAAGAACAGTTCCCTTGGGAGGGAAGACCAGCGCAAGCAAGCCGACCTTCTTGCCAGCCTGAACAGGATTCACCTCGAACGCCTTCAGCAGGACCAGCAACTCGAAGCCGGCATTCAAGCCATGGAGATGGCTTTTCGGATGCAATTCTCGGTTCCCGACGTATTCGACGTAGCCAAGGAAACCGAGGCGACTCGAAAACTCTATGGCGACAGTCATTTCGCCAAGGGTTGCCTGATCGCCCGTCGACTTGTCGAACGTGGCGTTCGAGTAGTGCAGCTTTCTCACTCAATCAGTGGTTACGATATCGCATGGGATACGGGTCACGGCAATATCGTTGACGGCCACAGAGACCTAGCCAAAGCGTGCGACCAAGGAATTGCGGCATTGCTCAAGGACTTGAAGAGTCGAGGCATGCTGGAGGACACGCTAGTCCTCTGGGGCGGTGAGTTCGGTCGCGCTCCGACTTCCGAGGGGGCCAAGGGCCGTGATCACGATCACTACGGATACACCGTGTGGATGGCGGGTGGGGGTGTGAAGGCTGGCTTCACTTATGGGGCGACCGATGAATTTGGTTGTTCGGCTGTCGAAAACCGCGTCCACGTTCACGACCTGCACGCCACCATTCTTCACCTGATGGGGTTGGATCACAAGAAGCTAACCTACCGTTACTCAGGTCGCGACTATCGCCTCACCGACGTGCACGGTCAAGTCGTTCACGACGTCATTGCCTGATTGCCTTTCAATTCCCAAACTGAACTGCCTGACTATATTTGGAGGCTTGCCTGCCTTTGTTTTTTGCCTTCATCTTCATGTCCCTTAAATCCCTTGAATCTATGAACAACAGAAAACGCTTTCTAGCATCGATTTTAATTTGCTTCACACTGGCTTGGTCCGGATGCGGGGGAGACGGTGAATCGGGTGGGTCCGGGCCAAACGACGAAAATGCGAGCAAGGGCGTAATCGCCTATTCTCCACTCACCTTATCCAACCCCTTCTTCAAGATTATTGGCGACAGTATCGAGGCGACTGCCAAGAAACACGGTTACGAAACCCTTATGCTCGATCCCAATGAGGACGTCAAAACCCAGTCCGACCAGATCGACGACGTCATATCCAAGCAGGTCACCGCCATTGTGCTTGTGCCATGCAACCGAATCTCAATCGGTCCGGCCGTGAAGGAAGCCAATAAGGCGGGTATCCCCGTTTTCACTGTGGATGCTCAGTGCGCTGCCGAAGGCGTGGAAATCGTCAGTCACGTGGGAACGGATAACTTTCAAGGAGGAGAACTAGCTGGGAAGGCGATGATCGAAGCTCTTGGAGAGAATGGCGGAAAAGTTTTGGTTCTCGATCACAAGATCGCAAATTCCTGTATTCTCCGTGTGGCCGGCTTCAAAAAAGTCATCAACGCTCACAACAAAGATAAAGCCAGTGGCACAATCGACATTGTTGCGGAACTTGCATCCGGAGGCAATCGTACGGATAGCTACAAGGCGACCGCCGATCAGCTTCAGGCTCATACGGATCTGGTCGGGGTTTTCGCCATCAACGACCCCGGCGCTCTCGGAGCCTACACCGCAATCGATGAGGCGGGAAGAACCGAGTCCATCAAGATTATCGGCTTTGACGGCCAAATGGAAGGCAAGATCGCCATCAAGGAGGGTAAGGTTTACGCCGATCCCATTCAATTCCCCCGTAAGATGGGTGTCCAAATCGTGGAAAAAATCATAAGCCATTTAGCTGGCGAAGTAGTCGAGAAGACGGTTCTCATCCCCACTTCTCTCTACAAGAAGGCCGATGCGGATCAAGACCCTGAGCTCAAATAGATAGCCCGCCGTGGGCCAAGCTGAGCCAGTCTCGAATGGATCGAGTTGCCCCCTGCTTTGCATGCGGGGCATTCATAAGCGTTTTCCCGGAGTACATGCGCTCAAGGATGTCGAATTGGAACTCCATCCGGGAGAGTGCCTTGCCTTGCTCGGGGAAAACGGAGCAGGGAAGAGTACACTAATCAAAATGCTTGGCGGGGCTCATCTTCCCGACGAAGGCGTAATTGAACTTAATGGTCGTCCCGTACGAATTGATGGCCCTCAAGATGCCTTGGCTGCAGGACTCGCGGTCATCTATCAAGAGTTCAATCTCGTCCCCTGGTTGTCAGCAAGGGAAAATATTTTCCTCGGACAGGAACCGAGTCGCATTTGTATCCTTCCTGCCAAGCGTGAGCGCAAAAAGGCCAGAGAACTGTTCGAGCAACTCGGTTCTGACATTGACCCCGCAACGCTCTGCCGGGACCTTACCGTTGCCGAACAGCAGATCGTTGAAATCGCCAAGGCGTTGGCAACGGATGCCCGTATTCTGATCATGGACGAACCGAGTGCCGCTCTTTCACCACGTGAAGTCGAGGGGTTGTTCAAGGTCATCGAGAGCTTGAAGGCAAGTGGCATCGGCATCATCTACATAAGCCATCGACTGGATGAGATTTTCACCGTTGCCGATCGCGTCACCTTTCTTCGGGACGGAGCCCACGTAGGTACTCGCACCATTGATGAGCTGACTCGCGAGAAAATGATCGAGCTGATGGTCGGTCGTAGCATCGATCAGGAATACCCCAAGGAGCCTGCGGAAATCGGCGATGTTCGCTTGGCTTGCAAGGGAATCAATCGGGGGGCCAAGGTGCAGGACGTTACTTTGTCCGTTAGGCGTGGCGAAATCCTCGGGTTGACCGGTTTGGTCGGTTCCGGTCGCACCGAAACTGCTCGCATCCTTTTTGGGGCCGACAAGCCCGAATCGGGAAAGATTACGCTGGACGGCAAAGAGCTCTCCTTGGCGAATCCTCGCGAAGCTATTGCCTCGGGCATCTGCTTGCTCACGGAGGACCGAAAGACTCAGGGGCTCGTTTTGGGGCAAACCATACTGGAGAATTTCGGATTGCCCAACCTGAAGTCCTTCTCGCGTTACAACTGGATTGATCGCGGTCGAGAGCGTTCTTCCATGTTGGATCATGGCAAAAAGCTTCAGATTAAGATGACTGGTCCCGATCAAGTCGCAGCAACCCTTTCGGGAGGAAACCAACAAAAGGTCGTTCTCGCCAAGTGGCTGGAGCGAAACGCCGAAGTCCTCCTTTTTGACGAACCGACGCGCGGTATCGACGTTGGGGCCAAGTATGAAATTTATCAATTGATGAATCGTTTGGCCGCTCAGGGAAAAGCGATTTTGATGATAAGTTCGGAACTGCCGGAAGTTCTAGGGATGAGCGACCGAATAGTCGTCATGCACGAGGGACAGGTCAAAGGCGAGATTACCGACGTCCCAAACGCAACTCAGCAGGACATCATGAAAATAGCCGTAGGGTAGTACTTTATGAATTCAAACTGGAAGAAACTTCTATCGGAATACGGGACGATTCTCGTTCTGATCTTGCTTGGGGCTGGATTCAGCGTCGTTACAATGGATGAGCAGTGGCCCGCGGATGCGGATGCGGCTCAAACCCTTGTCGCCAATTTAGCGAATGCGCACGGCAAGGGGAGCAACGCATTGGTGCTCGTTCGGCGTGGCGGAAACGGCGAGCCTTTCGCCAATGCCCTTACTACTGAACTGAAGGCGGCGGGATTAAATGTGCTCGAGACCGCGGTCACTCAGCCCGTCGGGGCTCGCAAGGCATTGGTCGCGATCGGAGAATCTGATACCCCTCTCGCCGTCATTGCAACGGATCGCCACATGGCCAATTTTTGCAAGGAGCAATTGCCGAAACTCGCCATCAAGTACTCAGTGCTCGCCAAAGCAAAGGTCTACACTCCCGCCAGTTACAAATGGCCTAACTTTCTGAAGAAGGCCAACCTGCTGAATATCATGAAGCAGATTTCAGTGGTGGCGATCATCGCGATCGGCATGACTATGATCATCATCACCGCGGGCATCGATTTGTCGGTCGGTAGCCTAATCGCTTTTTCGGGAGTGGTAACCGCTTTGGTTATCCAGTCGGTCGGCGGAGATTCCCCCACTACCACGCACTTGTTCATTGGTATCGCTTCAGGTGTCTTTGCTTGCGGACTTATCGGGATGTTCACCGGCGGCATGGTCACGTTGTTTGGCATCCCCGCCTTTATCGTGACCTTAGGTGTGATGTTCGTTGCCCGCGGTATGTCTTTTATCCTGGCGGAGTCGTCGCCCATACCCGTGCAAAACCCAGGATTTGGTTGGTTGGGCCGCGGTGAGGGATTACTTGGGTTGCCGAATTCCGTCTTGTTGATGGGGCTACTTTTTGTCTTAGCCCATCTCCTTATGAAGCGAACCACCATCGGTCGCTACATATATGCGGTGGGGGGCAACCCTGAGGCTGCTCGCCTTTCCGGCGTCCCCGTAAAGTGGATCTTGGTCTTCGTCTATACCCTATGCGGGCTTCTAGCCGGACTGGGTGGCGTGATGGAGGCATCGCTACACGTCACTGGAGACCCCAAGGCAGGCAATATGCTCGAGCTTCAGGTCATTGCAGCCGTCGTGGTAGGGGGCACCAGTCTTGCGGGTGGACAAGGACGCATCTTCGGCACCTTGGTCGGGGCTCTCATTATAGGAGTCATCCGCAATGGCATGAACCTGACGGGCGTTGAGGCACATATGCAGAGCGTGGTTTACGGAGTGGTCATCCTCATCGCGGTCCTAGTGGATCAACTAAAGTCCAAGATTCGTTGATTGTTCCCCTTGTGTTGTCTTTTATCTTGGTTTTGCTCAATCTCTTGTTACCTCTCAGTTCTTTCCGCTGTTAATTTTACGTTATGATAAACAAAGTTCTATTGGATTACCTTTTGCTATCGTAAGGATTATTGTAACCGTAGCGCAAAAGATGTTCAGAGAAGACCCTGAGGGCATCAGGAAGTGGTCTAAGCCAACCTGCTCAACAACGAGTAGTTCGCGGCATCAAGTTATATTTCAAGCAAAATAGATAACACCCAATTGGTGACCTCACCAATGTGCTGAACCTATCTCCCGTCAGTTTTGAAATGGCGTCGAAGCCGCATGCCGAGCTTAGTCTACGGATTCGCCATCCTCATCGTAGTACTTGTAGATCAGTTAAAGGCAAAGGTCGGGTGTTATGGCTATTGTTCCGAAGTTATCCATTTCTCCTCAGCAAAACTAAAGAAGTAAGCAGGTGATGAAGATCCCTCGCGAAAATAGAGCCATCCCGATTTCATTTCTCCCGTAGACGACAGAAAGACATAAGGAAATGTTTTGCCATTCGTCCAAAGCCAACCCCATTGAGGTTG
>CAJQSI010000009.1 GCA_905612515.1 uncultured Opitutales bacterium
TGGGCTTCACGAAGGCCCAATGCGACATAGTTCGTTCGTTCACCTTGGTGTTGTCTTCACCGGCGGCCACCTCATGTCCTTTCTTCCCAAGTATCTCGTCTTCGGAAGCGAAAGGAAGCCCAAGCTTGATCCATTTTTCGAGGACAGCGATTTCCGAGTCCTTCAGTTTGCCGATTGGCGGCATCTCGTGATCCTCATCCTTGTAAGAAAGCATCTCCAAGAGAAGACTGGTTTCGGGTTTCTCCAAGTTGACTGCGGCGCCTATTTCACCTCCAAGAAGCACACCCTCGCGCGTCGTAAGGCGAAGATCCCCTTTTATGCGTTCCTTTGCCCCGTGACACTTCCAGCAATTCTGTTCGAGCAAGGGTTTTGCTTCCTCTTTCCAGAAAGCAAGAGCTTCAGGGGAAACCTTCTCTTCTGCCGAAAGCCAGTTTACTAAAATTGAGAATGAGGCAAGAAGGAGAGTTTTCCTTCGCATGTTTGTTAATCGATCTGCAGAGGTCATGATTTTTGGGCAATTAAAGTTGTATTAGGAACATTTTATAAGTCAGGACAACTATCATCTTAGGCTACCTTGAAAGATACGTAACCAAGGGCGTGCGAAATTTGATCTGCGTGGTCACTAATTTGGCTACCGATTCGGTGGAAATCCTTTTCCTCTATTCGTACCGATGGACCCGTAATCCAAATCGAACCGACTGGATAACCCCGGCGGTCCAAAACCGCAGCGCCTATACAGTGCTGACCTTCGATCTCCTCGGCATGATCTACCGAATAACCTAGATCTCTAGATTTATTAAGCTCTTCGGAAAAGTCTTTTTGCGAAGTTATGGTCCTGTCGTTAAAACGAGGAAAATCCATGTTGCTTATGAATTTTTCCCTTTCATCCAAAGGCAGTGCGGCGAGCATTGCCTTTCCAGGAGCAGCGCAATGGAGGTAAAAGCGTAGTCCGGGGTTCACCTTGAAACAAAAATTATGCAATCCGGGTACTTGTTCCAGCACGACGCCCCTATCTTCCAGCAACACACCTGCCAAGACAGTCTCCTTTGTCAAGTCGCGGAGCCGCCTCATGACGGGCAAAGCATTTTCGAGAAATCCCGGATCACCGGCAACGGGAGTCGCCAGAGAGAGAAACTTTTCCGAAAGCACATAACCGGAACCGTTGGGGTTTTTTCTAGCATAAGCACGCCGCTCGAGTGTGTGCATGATGCGGTAGACGCTGTTAGTAGGTAAATTCAACAACTCGGCCATTTCATTCACGAGCAAACCCTCAGGGTGCTCGTTCAGCAATTCGATGACAGAAAGAGCACGGTCTAGACCCGGCACTTGATAACGATTTTCAGAAGATGGACTGCTCATTGTGAAATTGAAACTTCAACTAACACTCAAATATCAAAAGGGTCAAGATTTAGGACATTTGATTTGTTGTTTTACAATCGGGTAAGGCAACAAACGGAGTCCTTGACTAATCGTTTCGATACGGAACTGGCTCAAACTGGCAGAATCAGGTCAATTCTCGAAGGCAACCTGCGCTTCGAGTATCCCAACAATCGTCTCCATCGGGCATCACCTTGATGCGTATTTCGTCGATGGGTTTTGTTGCGTGCAGTTACTTTTCGGATGGCTTGGCAAATTTTAGGTCCCGCAAGGCAATGACTCGGCACCCGCTGTCTTTCAAATGCTTCATGTATGCCTCGAATTTCTTCGGGTCGGTGTTCACCCAAGGGTGCTGGACATCGGGGACGCCATGAAAGGTCATTACCGCGATTTTGCCGTCGCCTGCCTTGGCTACCGCCTCCTTGAACTGCTCCAGCGTGCTCTTCGGCTTGCCGTCAAAGGCCTGCGGCATCAGCAGAGGATCGTCTTTTTCCGGATCATAAGCCTTGGCTCCGCCGGTTCGAGCGTAGCGGTAGCCACGTTGCCGGAGTAGTTTCACGGCTCTCTCGGTCGTTTGGTAGGCGGGATAGCAAAAGCTGACCGGGCGGGGGATTCCATGTTTTTCGCATTGCTTCTCGATGTACTCGACATCGGCAGTGAGCTGCTCGAGCTTTTGTCTGCCCACCACGATATGACGACGCGTGTGATTGCCGATCTCGAAGCCGTCCGCATGGAGCTTCTTGATTTGGTCCCAGGTCATGTAGTTCTTCTTGTCCTTGGCGAAATCAAAGCCCTCGGTGATGAAGAAGGTGGCCCC
>CAJQSI010000010.1 GCA_905612515.1 uncultured Opitutales bacterium
CGGCCACGGTGCGGGTAGCGGTACCGGAGAAAGCCACACGAGAGGCGGCGATCTTCTCGACGTACAGGCTCGTGGTCTGAAGCGTGGTGTCGTTGGAATTGTTGGTGGTGGTCCGCTTGGTCTTCACCTCCACGTAATCGTTGACGGCCACGCCGGCGAGTAGGAAGTGGACGTGCCCCGAACTCTCCGCATGGCCGCTTGCATGGCGGATGTAGGTGCATCGGGTGGCGCCTTCCGCCACGGCCGCGCCGTTCTTGAATACGACGAATTCCTGATCCGAGCGCCTGCCCCCGTTAGTAACGTTGCCTTGGGTCAAGGGTGCCGTAAGGGCGATGAAGTAATCGCCTGCCTGCTTGAACTTCAGTCGCGTCGGGTTGCCCGCAGGATGCTCGAACACCGCAGAGTCTACCGAAGCGCTCGACCACTTGACCGCCTTGTGGGAGGTTATCTTGAGACTCGAGGAGTCGTCTTCCAGTTTCGCCCCTTGGAGGAAAGCCCCGTCGACCCCGGCTTGGACCGCCGGCGAACTCCAGAGGAGTACCAACGCTCCGAATGCCGGAATGGCAAAAGCTTTGAGTGAGTTGAGGAGGATGTTTGTGCGTGTGTTCTTTATCATGACTCGTGTGCCGCTAGGCGGCGATCGGGTTCATTGTTGTTTTAAAAGTGAAAAGTGAAAAGTGAAAGGGTGAGGTTTTCTTTAAAAATACTGAGGGCGCGCGAGGGCGCGAGAAAGACACCCTCGAGAGGATGTCTCTTTCAATCGTTTGACCGGAGATTTTAAG
This sequence comes from uncultured Opitutales bacterium, assembly GCA_905612515.1. Taxonomy (GTDB): domain Bacteria; phylum Verrucomicrobiota; class Verrucomicrobiia; order Opitutales; family Seribacteraceae. The sequence continues at coordinate 783 of CAJQSI010000010.1, forward strand.
AAGTGTAAATTCTTTCAAAATTCGAACTGGTGGAAGTTCATATGAAACATTTATTACTTATTATTAGCCAAAGTTTGTCAAATAATGCATGCAAATGGCAACTTTTTTTAATGAGTTTCGTAAATTATTGATTATCAGTGTCTTAAAAATGAAGATTGTGGGACTATTTTTTACTGAACAGCTTTTTTTGCAAATTAGTAAAATTTTCGCTCTTCTTAATATACTGAAATACTGGAATTTTTGAAACGAATAAATACAACCATTTGCCCTCCCAACACGTTGTCATTGCGAGGAGGGCGTTAGCCCGACGCGGCAATCCAGCGAACGCATAGGGCAACGCCCGCATCTGCCCCGGCATCCCATGTAACGCTCCCGACTGGATTGCCACGTCAGTTCTCTGCGAGACCTTCCTCGCAATGACAATGTTGTAGGGGACGCCCGAATGTGATTCCGGCGGAACCGTCAAAAGGAATTGCCCGCAACGGCTCAACAGTTTAACAAGAGCATTTTTAACTACTTGCTCCATATGAACGAACCACATGCTGAAACCGATAGCTCTTCCATTCGGGAAGACGACGACCTAATTCCGGAAGAGACCATTGCCGATAATGGGAAGGAATCCGACGCGGAGGACGCGGAAGGCTCTCAGGAACTCGATTTCGACTATGTCGACTTGATGCTCGACGGGGACTTGAAGGCACAAGTGAACTACTCTTTCGTTAAGGCCGTTGCCGCAGCCTTTGACGAGAAGGTTCGCCTTCTCGAGGACGCCGAGAGGAAAGTGGAGAGTGACGAGGGCGAGGAATCCTTCGCCGAGGTGGCCGTGCCCGAGATCGAGGCTATGGCCCAAGCGGTGACAGAGGGTTGCGTGGATTTTGGAAAGATTCATTTTTGGGAGTCGTGTGAGACGGCCGAGATAGCTTGGGAGGAATCGAAGGACGAGGAAGGCAACGTCGTGAGCCGCGCTCCCTACGGGAATCCCCATGAGGAACCACAAGAAGGTAATCGCATACTCGCCAATCTGGAGAAGATCGCGGGTTGGCTTCGGGAGGTGCACAAGACCCACGAGGAAAAGGGCATGGGCTGGGTGTCGCCCTACGGTTGCCCCGAGGACGGCCAGCACGCCTATGACCGTCGCGCCGCCTGCATTGCCGAGCTAGACGGCATCGTCGAAAAGGTGAAGGGCAACGTAGACCTCTGATACGGGCGAAACGACCCTACCTAAGTCCGGGTGGTCTTATATACGCGCGGCACGCGCTTGGTGACGGAGCACAGGAGTTCCCATGGGGAAGTGTCCGAATGAGCGGCAAGCTCGGGTAGCGGTATGCGTTCACTCCCTTGCGAACCGATTAACGTTATGTTTTCTCCCGGTTGCAGGTCTTCATCGGCGTCGGTGAGGTCTACGAGAGTCTGATCCATAGTGACCCGTCCCACGATGGGATGCCGCCGACCACGCAAAAGGACGTCCGCTCGATTTCCGCAAGGCAGGGGAATGGCGTCTCCGTAGCCCGCGGTCAATATGCCGATGCGCGAATCCCGTTCGAGGAGGTACTCCCGACCATAGCTTACGGACGCTCCCGCCGGAAGATTTTTCACTAGCGCCAACCGTGCGTGAAACGAGAATACGGGATCGACCTTGAGATCGGCGAGAGGGGAACCTGCGGGAGGGGCGATCCCGAACTGGTGGAGACCAATACGAACGGCATTACAGGGATCGTCGGAGGAAAGCGTGCGAAGGGAGGACGAATTGTCGGCGTGAACCAGAAAATTCGGATTCCCTAGAAGATTTTGCTCGCGAAGGATATCGAGAAAGATTTTTCTTTGTTTCTTTGTGAATTCAATGTCCTTGGGGTCGGCAAAGTGAGTGAGGGCGCCTTCCAGTTTCAGCTCGGGTCTGGACTGAGCGTCTTGAAGAAGGGCAACGGCTTCTTCCCACCAAGCCCCCATTCGGCCCATTCCGGTGTCTATTTTTAGGTGTATGGGGAGCGTTTTGTTTGCCTCTCGGGCAACTGTCGCAAAGCGATCCAGTTCATTGGCGCAGGATATGGTGGCAATTAGGTCGTGAGTGGCGAGGGATCGGTCTTCCTCGGGCAACAGGGGACCGAGCACGAGAATGGGCCAACCCGAGCCCATTTCACGAATTTCAGTGGCTTCGCGAACATTGGCCACGGCAAAAAGATCGACCCCGCTTTGCATGAGGCGAGCCGCGGTGGGATGAATGCCATGCCCGTAGGCATCGGCCTTGACCACCGATACGTAGCGAATGCCTTGAGGCAAGGCGGCCCGGATCAGGCCTAGGTTGCGCTCGAGAGCGGCAAGGTCAATTTCGGCCCAGCAACGCATGGCATTCTAGTTAGGCGATAGGTCGCGGGCGGGTTTCCATTTGCGGAACTCGGCAGGCAGGGGAGTGAACACCTCCGGCATCTCAGCAGGTCGCAGGATCGGGGCTATCCCCGCGAGTCCCGCGATACGGGAAATGTCGTAGTCGAGGACATCCAGACCTTCCGGGAGGGTTTCCCACGACCGAAGTGAGGGCAAGTGCAGGGCTTCCTTCGAGAGTGATTCCGAAATGGGTTCTTCGAGAACCTCAATAGAGCCGATGGCGGAATTCGAGATGGGGCTGCGTAGCAATCTTTTCCCTTTCCTGAAAGGCGCCAATATGGGGCGCGAGAAGTCGTTGGACATAATGGCGGCGAGATCGAGGGCATTGTAGGTGAACAGGGTGGGGGATGGCTCGTTTTCCCGAAGGATGGTTTTTACCGCCGTCGCGGCAACACGGAGTCCGAGCGTGGATCCGGGACCTTCGCAAAACAGAATGGCATCGATTGCCGAGATTGAGGCGTCGATCTCTTCGAGAGATTTTGGGATAGCCACAAAGAGAGATTCCAAGGCAGGTTTCTCCTCTCTCACTAGACTGAGCCAACCCTTGGAGTCGGGAATTCCGACCTGAACCTGCGAAGAGGCGTCGATAAGAAGCGGCAGACGGAGTCCGGACAATGCGTCGGCGGTGGTCATGGTGCAGGAGATCGCCGATTATTGAGAGGTTTGCGGCTTTTAGTAGCGACGACGAAGGTTGGTGGGGAGGATACCTAGTTGCCCCCGGTACTTGGCCACTGTGCGGCGAGCGAGCGTCACGTCGCGTTTGGCGAGGATATCGACTATTTTTCGGTCGCTGAGAGGTTTGGCAGGGTCTTCCTTCTCGATGATGGAGCCAATCAGTTCCTTGACGCTCGTGTTGGACACGAGGTCTCCGTCCTTCCCGACGTAGCCGTGGGTAAAAAAGTACTTGAAGGGGAAGATCCCGTGCGAAGTCTGTAGGTACTTGCTTGAGATAGCTCGAGAAATGGTGGTTTCGTGGACACCTATTTCCTCGGCCATTTCGGCCATAGTGAGAGGTTTGAGGCTGGATACGCCTTCTTCGAAGAATTCTGTCTGCCGCTCGATCAGCTTCCGGGTGATCCGCTCGATAGTGTTCTGTCTCTGCTCGATTGCATTTATCAGAAATTTTCCTGATCGCATTTGGTTTCGGACATAGTCTTTCTCTTTGGCTTCGAGCTTACCTTTGGCAATGAGATCCTTGTAAGTCTTGTTAATGCGAAGACGGGGAATAAAGTCGTTGGTAAGGGATATGACCCATTCGTCGCCAATCCGCTCAACGGTCGCATCGGGCGAGATCGAATGGTTTGTGTCTATGGAGAATCGCCGCCCCGGGGCAGGATCCAGTTCGGCAATTCGCTCGATCAGTTCGTGAATATCGTCATTGGGCAGGGAAAGCTTTCGCGCAAGATCGGGCACGCGTCGGCGAAGAAGGAGATCCAAGTGATCGCGAACGACAACGCAGGCCGGAGAATCGACTTCGCCACTTTGCTCAAGTTGATGCAAGAGGCATTCACGTAGGTCGGTAGCGGCGATACCCGAAGGATCAAAGCTCTTGAGCACCTTGTGAGCGTTTTGCAGATCAGCGAGAGGGATTTCCGAAGCCAGGGCTAGATCTGAAAGTGGAGCCGATAGAAATCCGCTTTCATCAAGACTTCCGACTAGGTAGCGAGCAGCCTCGAGCTCGCTCTCGGAGACGTCGGCGAGCTTCAATTGGCCCATAAGGTGTTCCTGAAGGGAAGTTTCCTCGACAAGCGAGTCGAAGAAAAACTGTCGTTTTTGGTCGGCTTGCGAATCGGCCAACTGGGCCTCTCCCTCGTACTCAACCTCATAGTGTTCACGAAGGTCTTCCTGCATTTCGTTGAGGACGGCGAATTCATCGTCAAAGTTCATTTCCTCGAGATTTTCGGCTAACTCACGATCCGGATCGTCGGCATTATCGGAATTAACCTCGCTGTCCGCTTCACCGGGATCGTCTCCGATTTCCTCGTTTCCTTGGTTTTCTTCCGGCGACTCGGGTGATTCCGGTTCTGCTACCTCGGCGTCGAGGCTTTCGTCGTTTCCCGCCAATTCCTCAAGCACGGGGTTGGTCTGAAGTTCTTCGAGTATGGCTGTCCGCAGTTCTTGAGCAGGCACTTGGAGGATTTTTAGAGACTGCCGAAGTTGTGGAGCCAGAACAAGATTCTGGGTCTGCTTTTGAACTTGGCGAAGACCTTGTGATTGGCTGGCCATGACTTTGGGCGGGCTGAATGGTTTGCCTAGGCAAACGGCACGAATTTCTTAAACGTCGGGAAAGGGCGTTTCGCCACGATGCCATCTGAGGGCGGCGTTTTGACCGTCGTCACCGAATAAGTCGTGGACGTAGGAAGCGAGCTTTTCGTTGGTGGGGCCATAGCCTTTGCCGTAAATGAAACTCTCCAATTCGGTAAGCATTTCTTCGGCCGATTGATAGCGTTCCTCGCGAGGTCTCTTTAGGGCCATGTGCAGTATCTCGTTGAGCTTCGGCTCAATGTCGGGCCGGAGTTCGGGGAAATTAGGAATTTCCATTTCGAGGATATTCTTGATTGTTTCCTCGGATTCCATTGCCTCGAAGGGGTTGTAGCCCAAGAGGAGTTCCGCCATGACTATGCCGCAACAGAAGAGATCGGCTCTGTGGTCGGTGACCTCGCAACGAGCTTGTTCGGGAGACAGGTACTCGTCCTTGCCCGCAATCACTTCACCTTCCTTGTTGTACATGATGTCCAAGGCCTTGGCTATGCCGAAGTCGGTCAACTTTACGTCGCCTTCCTTGGCCATCATGATGTTCTTAGGATTCACGTCGCGGTGCACGATGCCGAGCAATCGATCCTGGTCGTCGCGTTTTCGATGGGCATACCCAAGTCCTCGAGCAATACGGGAAACGATAAATACAGCCAAGTCGGCAGGAATGTATTGCTCGGTCTCCACATGTCGGTCCAACAGCTCCTCCAAATTCCACCCGTCGACGAACTCCATCGTCATGAAGTACTGCTCGCCGATCTTGCCGAGGTGATAGGTCTGCACGATGTTGGTGTGGATGAGGTCGGCCACCAGCTTGGCTTCACCGATGAAATTGTTGCGAAACTCCTCGATGGCAGAATATTCTTCTTTAATCAGCTTGATGGCTACGACCTTGCGGAAACCACCAATTCCTTGCTGCACGGCTTCGTAGACCATGCCCATGCCGCCCTCGGCGATTTTATGGGTGAGCTCGTAGTGGACTTCGTTGAAGATGTGTTTCACTTTTTATAGCATTAGCTGATGAGCCATGGTATAGGGAAAACCACACGGATAAGGCAAGAACCTTCGCAAAAAAGTGGGCGCGCTATCTTCAATTGGCGCGACATACGCTTACTCGTTGTTCTTTCCCTCGGAATTTAAGTGTTATAAGCCCCTCCGCGTTGCGTTGACTAATGCTTAGGTTAAGTGTATTGTGGCAGAATGATAACATTAACCGACCAAGCTGCAACTCGAGTTCGCGAAATGGCCGTCGAAGCAGGGGATGCTTCCAAAATGCTGCGTATTTTCGTCGAACCAGGCGGATGTTCCGGTTTCGAGTACGGAATGAACTTCGACAAACTTAAAGATGGTGACAATGTGCAGGAGTCGAACGGAGTTACTTTCGCCGTCGATACCGATAGTTTGTCCTATCTCGGTGGTTCCGAAGTTCACTTCGACGACGGATTGGCGGGCAAGGGGTTCGAGATTCGCAATCCCAATGCTCAATCGACTTGCGGTTGCGGAAAGTCATTTAGCTAAATGATAAGTTTTCGTAGCTAGACCTAGTCCTTTTTTACCCAAAATTATACTTTTTTCTAAGTAATCCGGCTTTCCGCCGTCATAAAGGCTGAACGACTTTATTTCTATACAAGTCGCGAATGGTAGTTTTAGATCAAAAGATTGAGATCCTTGCCTTTTACTTGGGAGGCTTGACTTTACATGCCTGCTCGTGTGTTTTGTAGCTTACCAATACTTCCTGACCAAGCATCATTTGAATATGAACATTATGCGATTCCATATCTTCGCCCTTGCGTCTGCGTTCTTAGCCCTAAATTCGGGCCTTGTGGCACAGGACCTGCCCGGTTCCTCACTTCCCGGGAAACCTACGACTACGGTTCCCGCCGGAACAGGTACCGGCATTCTCCCCGCTGCAGGTACTGACGCACCGCCACCCCCCGGCGGGAAACCGAAAGCCGAAGATGTAGAAGTCGATGCCGCCACGGCTAAGAAATTAAAGGATGTCATTTCGAGCAACCTATACGCCTGTTCAAAGAGAAATCTGACGATGGCGATGGGGACGATACATCCTGAATCCCCCACCTTCGAAAGTTCTCGCGACATGATGCGCTACATTTTCGCCCGACTTCGCCTCAAGTATACCTTGGAAAAGACCGAAGTTATTGACGTCCGTGGGGACGAGGCTCGAATTAAAGTGACGCAAGCGACACAGAAAATTTCGGGTAACGCCGCTTTCCGCGATAATCGTGTCACCATCATCCACACCCTCAAACGAGATGGTCAAAAGTGGAAAATGTTTAGCTCCGAAGCTCAGTCCATCCAATTTTTCGAGTACTAGAGCAAAGGCTCGGAGGTTGGATTTTTGGCGGATTTAAATTCGCCTCACATTTTGGCTAAAGTCTCGATTCCCAAAAGGTCCAACCCTGTTTCCAGAATCAACAAAGTTCTGGCACAAAGTAGCGAACGGCGGGCTCGCACGTCAGATTCATCAACCAGCACTTTGTCGGCGTTGTAGAAAGAGCTGAAGTCGGTAGCCAGTTCGTACAAGTATCCGCAGAGGTGATGTGGTTTCAGTTCACGCTTAGTTTGTTCGAGAACGGAAGGAAAATAAATCAACTTTCGGGCAAGAACGTTTTCGGACTCGGTGACGAGAACCGAGGCATCCTCCTCGCCGGATCCGGGTTCCATTTCCAGTTTACGAAAAATGCTTCGGATGCGGGCGACGGCATATTGGAGGTAGGGTGCGGTATTCCCCTGAAGGGCAAGCAACTTGTCCCATGAAAAAACATAGTCAAGCGCACGGTCCTGAGAGAGGTCGGCGTAGCGAACGGCGCCTAAACCGATGATACGGGCACGTTTTTCCATCTCGGATTCGTCGAGTTCTGGATTTTTCTGCCTCACGATGACCTTTGCTCGAGAAATGGCTTCGTCGAGAAGATCGAGAAGTTTTACGGGTTGTCCCTCCCGTGTCTTGATGGCCTTGTTGTCTTCGCCTAGGATTGTGCCGAACCACACGTGACGAAGGCGTGGCACCGTCTTTCCCTCGGCGGCAAACCACTTTTCAGTGGTGAGAAACAGTTGAGAGAAGTGATCTTGCTGGCGACCGTCCGTTACGTAAACAATCTCCTCGGCGCCCAGTTTGTCCGCGCGATAGCAGACGGTGGCGAGATCAGTGGTGGCGTAGTTGCTGGCCCCGTCGGACTTCCGAACAATGAATGGCTGCTTGGCGAAACGCTTGTGTTCCTTATGGAAGACGACCATCGCCCCATCGCTCTCCTCGCAAATGTCGTATTTGGTTAATCCCTCGTAGACGGCATTCACTTTGTCCCGATAGAAGCTTTCGCCAAGAATTTCGTCGAAACGGATGCCAAGAATTTCGTACACCTTGGAAAAAGAGGCTAAGCTTATCACATTCACCTTTTCCCATATCGCCAAGTTTTCCTTTTCCCCTTGCTGAAGCTTAACGAGTTCGGAACGAGCTTCCTTGCGTAAAGATTCGTCTTCGCCGATCAACTGGTTTCCCTCGCGATATAAATCTTCAAGCTCGGCAATACCGTCTTCACCGAGATCGTCTAGATTGATTGTTGATCGTTTTATTGCAAGGATGAGGATGCCGAATTGCGTGCCCCAGTCACCAACGTGATTGTCTCGCGTCACTTCGTTTCCGCCAAAATTGAGGAGTCGCGAAATGACGTCGCCTATTATTGTAGATCGGATATGCCCTACGTGCATCTGTTTCGCTGTATTCGGAGAAGAAAAATCGACCACCACCCGAAAGGGCTTACGGCCAGCTTGGAAGGCCTTTCGGAAATCCTGAATGCTTGAATACTTTTGCATCCAAGCCAATCGAAAGGCCGGAGTGAAGCGGAAATTCAGAAAACCAGGTCCTGCAATATCCACATCCAGTGATTCGTCCTCTCCCAGTGCCTCCATCAGCCTTTCGGCCATTTCCCTGGGATTCAAGCCATGCTTCTTGGCAAAAGGAAGGACTCCATTGGCTTGATAATCGCCGAAACGAAGGTCGGCAGGGCGTATTTCCGGAGAGAAGTCCTCGTCGAATCCATCGGTGCGAGAAGCGGTTTCGCGTAGGGTACGATCAAGCGCCCCGTTCAAATCGTAGCTAATTTGCATGTGGTCGGCTATCCAACGCCTGAGAGGGAAAGCGTCAAGCGGTCTTTTCGATCAGTAAAAAAAAGCTCGACATTCTGCATCATAATCGATTAATAAATAACACCTTGTATACTCCCCCCGCAACAACTAGACCTAGTCCCTGGAGGCTTTTCATATGTCTAAGGTAAGTAATTATTCTCGAAAAAACACCAAACCGTCCTTTACCTACTTAATCGAGAAAAAACGGGACGGAGGAGAGTTCTCCGAATACGAAATCCGTTTTTTGGTTGATTCGATTCTCGACGATGAAATGCCCGAGTTTCAGCAGGCAGCTTGGGTCATGGCTGTCTATTTCCAAGGGATGTCCGCTCAGGAAACAGCTACGTTTGCCGAGGAAATGATGCTTTCGGGAGAGGTAATCGAGCTGGACGACGTGTCTCGTCCCAAAATCGAGAAATATTCTACGGGAGGAGTGGGGGACAAGACGTCGTTGGTTCTCGGCCCTCTGGCTGCCGCTGCCGGGGTTGCCATGCCCATGATGAATGGGATCGACGAGGAGTTTCTAATCTCCGGGTTGGATAAGTTATCGGCCATTCCTCAGGTTAAGACGTCCTGTGGTATCGACGAGTTCGGTGCGCAAGTGAGGAAAGTCGGTTGTATTTTCGTTGAACGTCACAAGGAGATTTCACCTGTCGAGTCTCTTCTCTATACACTTAGAAAGAAAATTGGGGCGATACCTTCCATACCTTTCATCACGGCAGGAGCCATGAGTCGCAAACTCGCTTCTGGCGCAGAAGGAGTTGTGGTAGACGTCAAATGGGGCAAAGGTTCCTTTATTAAGAATCCAGAGGATGCCAAGCAACTTGCCCGATCCCTTACGCGTGTCGGCCGATCTTTGAAAAGGCGTTGCGTCGCTCTTGTAACCGATGCCAATCAGCCTCTCGGTACTTGCGTAGGCACTGCCCTCGAAATCAAGGAAGCCATAGAATTGCTGAAAGGTGAAGGTCCTGAAGACTTGCAAGAGCTCGTCATGAAATTGGGCATGGAAATTGTTCGGCTAGCAGGCGTTGCCGGCTCAACTCTTTCTGCCAAGCAAACGGTGCGACAGCATTTGGAAGACGGTTCCGCCCTCGAGAAATTCAAAGAAATGGTGGAAGCGCAAGGGGGGAAGACAGACTGTATCGACGACCCCGAAAAGCTTCCTCAGGCCAAACACGTCAAAAAACTTCCGGCACCCAAACGTGGTTACGTTCACACCATTGACTCCGGGCAATTAGCTCGCGGCGTGCACATGCTGGCTTTTGACGACAAAGGCAAGTTGGACGGCGCTGCAGGAGTGGCTGAACTTTGCAAGGTCGGCACCCAAATGAAACAAGGTGAGCCTCTCATGCAAATCCACTACAACGACGAAGCCCGCCTCGAAGCGGCCATGGAATACTTCAAGGCTGCTTATCGCCTTGCTCCCAAGCGTCCTAATCCCGCTCCCTTGGTTGTCGAGCGAGTGGCCTAGGTTTTGTTTTGCAGTCAGTAAGTATCTGCAATCTGTAGATGTTAGATGCTCCCCTTAGAGGGTTAGCTACTAATCAACTTAGGCTCGACCGAGGTAAGAACCGTTTGCGGTACTTACCTTTATGACTTCATCCTTCTTAATGAATAGAGGGACTTGAACAATCATTCCGGAAGCAATGGTAACGGGTTTCTGAACATTGCTGGCCGTGTCTCCCCGGACTGCATCCGGAGCCTCTATTACCGTTGCCTCAACGGAAGCGGGTAGTTGCAATCGAATGGCTTTCCCTTCTATTAAAAGTACCTCATAGGAGTTGCCTTCCACTAAAAACCGCCTGTCGTCCCCGATGAGGACCTCGCCAAAAAGAGTGTCCTCATAGCTTTCAGTATCCATGAAGTGATAGCCATCTGCATCATGATAACTGTATTCAAGCTTTACGGTACTTGTGTGAAGAAACTCTACGTTGTCGGTGGAACGAAACTTTGTCGTGGTGGTGGAACCGCTTTCTAGATTTCGTAAAGTGGTTTGCACAAAGCCGGCTTGACGACCTTGGGTACGATGCAACATTTCAAGGACTAGGTGAGGAGCGGACTGATATACGATTACGCGCCCTTTTCGAATGTCGGTAGGTGATGGCATGAATTCAGTTGTTGCTAGAGTAGTAGTTTAAAGACCAAATGGGTACTGGATTCCGGTAAACTTGCCAACCATCTTTCTTTATAAATTTCTTTTTCAAATGTCTATCGTTGCCTCCACCATTGAACTGATATCATGGAATGTGAATGGTCTTCGGGCTTGTCGAAAAAAAGGCTTCGACGAATTTATTCGCGAGCGCAATCCCGATGTGGTCTGCCTTCAGGAAGTGAAGCTTAATCCGAGTTGCATTCCTGAGGATGATTTCGGGTATGCTTTTCGTCGCTATCACTTGGCTGAGAAACCCGGTTATTCGGGTACGGCAGTTTTCGCTAAGGAGGAACCGCTGTCAGTATCCATAGATATTCCGGGGGCTGACTCGCATTCGGGAGAGGGGCGCGTCATTACTTGCGAATTCGATGGATTTCACCTAGTGAACACCTATGTCCCCAATGCAAAGGGGGATCTGTCTCGGCTCGAGTATCGGCACCGATCGTGGGATCCCGCCCTCCGATCCTACCTCCGAGAACTTCGGAAAACGAAGCCGGTTATTCTTTGCGGGGATTTAAACGTCGCTCACATGGAAATAGATTTGGCCAATCCTAGGACGAACAGGACGAACGCAGGATTCACGAATGAAGAACGGGAGGGAATATCCAAGCTTCTTCAAGACGGGTTCCTTGATACTTTTCGCCATCTTCATCCCGATGTATCGGACGCCTATTCGTGGTGGTCTTATCGTGCCGGAGCCCGAGCTCGTAACGTGGGATGGCGAATAGACTACTTTGTCACGTCGGAAGATCTTTGCCCCTCACTTCGAGACGCCTTCATCCTACCCGACATTCATGGTTCCGACCATTGTCCCGTAGGCATTCAGCTCACTCGTGGATAAAGTCTTTAAAGCGTTAGCTGAAATCGTCGATACATCCTGTAATCATCTCGGCAGCACCAACCCGAATCGGTGAAATTTCCTATAGCCGGCATGGACGAACGATATCTAGGACGCGCTCTTGAACTTGCCCAGGAAGCTTGGGGCGAAACACATCCCAACCCGATGGTAGGTGCGGTAATCGTCGAAGGTAACGAAATCGTATCGGAAGGATATCATGCTCGAGCAGGTGATCGGCATGCTGAAATCGTAGCTCTCGAGAATCTTGGTAGACCACCGCGCTCCGATGCCGTCCTCTACGTCACCTTAGAACCGTGTTCTACAAGCGGCCGGACAGGTTCCTGCGTGGAAGCCATTATCGAAGCAAACTTCAGGCGGGTTATGGTTGGGACGCGTGATCCTAATCCCGTTCATGCAGGGCGAGGTTTGGACAAACTCCGTGAAGCCGGCATCGAAGTATCCAAGATCGAAGGACCGCTTGCCGATGACTGTTTGGAACTGAATCTTATCTTCAATTATCAAATTGTTCATAACCAGCCCTTGTTTGCCCTCAAGTTGGCCGTGACTAAGGACGGCAAGATCGCGGAACAGCATGGAAAACCAAGTGTGATTACAGGAAAGGAGGCTCGTGCCGATGTCATGCGTTGGCGCAGGCTTTTTCCGGCAATTGCCATTGGCGCGGGAACTGTGTCAGCGGACAACCCGAGTCTCACTGCACGCTTGCCAAGCGGTGACTGGTGTCCTCGCCGCATCATCCTTGACGGCAAACTGTCCTCCGTCCCGGAGACGGGAGTATTGCCAAAGGTGTATTCGGATAACTTTAGTAAAAGTACCCTTGTCGTTACCGATAAAGCTAGCTCGCATACCGATCTTCGTCGTGCCCGCCTCATCGATGAAGGTGTCACTATTCGCGAACTACCATTGGATTCCGAGGGCAGTTTTTCCTACTCTAAGCTTCGAGATATTCTAGCCGATGAGGATCTCACGGGCGTCTATTTTGAGGGTGGAGCCAAAGTTGCTCATCAAATGCTAAGGGAAAAAGCCCTCGACTATTTGTTTTGGTATCAATCACCCAAAACCTTTCCAAATGCCGATGCAGTTAAGGTTCCTCCGCTTACTGACTTTCCACTTCCTGAAAAAGTTCAATCCACAAAACTGGGAGAAGATTCCTTAATTCGCGGATTTTTGAACTTCTCAAATTGAGAAACATCCACTTTTCATGAAAATCTATCTCGCTTCTGGAAACCAACACAAACTCAGTGAGTTGAGAATCGCTCTTCAACAAGCAGGGCTTGATGGTTGCGAGGTCTTTTCCGCAGACCTTATTGGTGGGATGCCCGAGGTCGATGAAACGGGAGACAGCTTTGAGGCCAATGCAATCCTCAAGGCCGAAGCCCTTCGTCCGCAAGGTCCCGAGGAGGCTCTCTACCTAGCCGACGACAGCGGGATAGAGATCGATCATCTTAATGGACAACCGGGCATTCGTTCGGCCCGTTACGCCGGCGACACCTGCAACGATAAGGCAAACAATGAAAAAGTTCTCAGCGAGATGACGGAAGTCCCCGATGTGGAAAGAGGTTGTCGATTCCGTTGTGCCCTCGCGCTTGTGGGCGAAGGACTGTGCAAAAAATTTTCCGGGACATGCGAAGGCACTCTTCTCCGAGAATACAGAGGATCGGGCGGTTTTGGCTACGATCCTCTTTTTCTCCCAAAGGAAAGCGATAGCACTTTTGCTGAAATATCTTCCGAGGAGAAAGCTAAAATTAGCCATCGAGCTCGAGCCTTGGGCAAACTGATGGAATATCTTCGAGAGCGACTTTCCTTGAACTAGGAAAACCGTTTTCAGACCAAAAGCGAGGCGTGTTTACTTCGCCTTGATCGCTCCTACTTTTTTCCAACGACCGGTTTTTCCCGAATCAAGTACGGCTTCGCAGATGTACTGGGTTTCGAGAGCGTCGCGGAAATCGGGTCGAAGTGGGCGCTTCTTGCGGGAACTGAGGCCTTCCACGAAATCTGCAAACTGATTGATGAAGGTGTGCTCGTAACCGATATTTAGGCCAGGCACCCACCATTTGTCCATGTAGGGGTGGTCGCCGTCGGTGACGTGGATGGAGCGCCAACCGCGGGTTTGTTTGTCCTCCTTGTCGTACTCGTAGTAGTCGAGCCGGTGCAGATCGTGGAGATCCCAGGCGATAGAACCGTCGGCCCCATTGATTTCGAAGGTATAGAGGGCTTTGTGTCCGCGGGCATAACGGGTGGACTCGAAGATTGCGAGAGAGCCATTGGCGAACTTGGCGAGGAAGGCACAGGCGTCATCAATGGTCACTTTTTGCTTCTTACCAGTTGCACTGTGAATCCTTTCCTTAACGAAAGTCTCTGTCATGGCGGAGACTTCAACAATAGGACCATTGAGCCATGTTGCGGTGTCAATGCAGTGGGCGAGGAGATCGCCCGTGACGCCGGAGCCGGCCACCTTGGCGTCTAGGCGCCAGAGGCCTTCGCCGCCTTGGGGAAGGTCGGCGTCGATGGTCCAGTCCTGAAGGAAGTTGGCCCGGTAGTGGTAAATTTTACCAAGACGCCCCTCGTCGATAAGGTTTTTTGCCAGAGTGACGGCTGGAACTCGTCGATAGTTGTACCAAACCATATTTGGCACCCCGGCTTTCTCGACCGATCGCACCATGGCCTCGCCCTCCTTGCAATTGAGAGCCAAAGGCTTTTCGCAAAGGATAGCCTTGCCGGCCTCGGCGGCAGCGATGGCAATATCGTGATGGACGTTGTTTGGCGCAGCAATGTCGATTACGTCTATATCGTCTCTCTCGATCAATTTGCGCCAGTCCGTTTCCACTGATTCGTATCCCCACTGTTCGGCAAAGGCTTCGGCTCGATCTTTGTTCCTAGCGCAAACTGCAGCTAACTGGGGCTCATGCTTCAGATCGAAGAAGTTGGAAACCTTTCGGAAGGCGTTCGAATGAGTACGGCCCATGAACCCATAGCCGATGAGACCGATGCGAAGAGGTTTTTTCTTAGCCATAATGCGTGAAAATTTAATGTAATTAGTTGTACAGAAAGATTTCCCAAATAAAGAGAATGGGATTTATCGCATCTGAGGCCGAAACCGAGAGAATGAACTAGTCAAGCTCAACAGGCTTATATCCACCTCTTCCCTTGAAGTAATAGATTAAGCCCAAATAGCATGCCAACATGAAGACAGGGAAGATCGCCACTCTGGCAAGAGAACCCTGCTTACCCTCTTTGATTTGTTCTCCGACTGCCTCTTTTTCAGTCTCCGGCAGTTCGGCAACCTTTTCGCTGTCTACAGCGGTATATTCCCCCAAGAAGTAAGAATCTGTCTTGGAAATTTTCTCATAGGTAGCGGGATTGGACGAATCTATTTTAGATTTGATAGAGTCCTCCGTCATCTTGCCGATTACGGGTCCGCCAAGAATACCGACAGTCAGCATACCAATCCCTGCGATGGCGTTGAGCGTAAGAGCTCCACCCTTTGGGCATTGCTCGGAGACGACCCCCAGCATAGTTGGCCAGAAAAAGGTTTTGCCGAAGCCATAAAGGGTGGCGCAGGCGAAGATGACAGCCAAGCCCTTGGCGGAACTGAGCAAGTATAGTCCCAGAATCGCAAGTGCAGCGGATGTTGCAAGAAGGCCTAAAGGTGTCAGTTTCTTGACGATCGGACCAGCAAACCAGAAGCGCAGAACCATCATTATTGCCGAGGTGTAAATCAAAACCCAAAGAGGATGTTGGCCTGCTGCTTTCATCGGCTCTTCCATCAAACCGGAAATTACCCCATCAGTTCCCAATTCGGTTGTCGCAAGAGGCATCATGATAATGCACAGGAAAATCAGGATTGGCCGACCCAGTGACTTACAATAAAATCCATAGGCCACTGTCGCGACTGCCGTTAGACCGTACACAACACCTCCACCCCAACTAAATACCATTCCCAGTTGATTGAAAATGAGGAAAGAGGCGATCAATGCGCCAATTGCGCCAAACTCCGCCAACATCTCAATGTAACTCGTACCTGCTGAAACACGCTCATTCACAGGGAATTCCGCTTTGAAAAGCATAACCAGATAAATGACTGCGGGTATGGCGATGAGGTAGATCAATATTCGCCAATCTTCCGCGGCTTGCGCACCCAAGAGTATCGTCAAAACGCCCCCAAGAACAAGTCCGCCGGGCCATCCTGCGTGGAGAATGTTGAGCCATTTTGTTTTGTCCTTATTGAACATGGTGGCAACTACCGGATTAATGAATGCCTCAACCGTACCATTACCCAGTCCCAGAATTACGGAACCCCAGTACAAGTAGCTGTATGCATTCGCTTGAGCGGCCTTAAGGCTTTCTCCCTCAAGTCCCTCGGCATTTACGATGCCGTACGCTTGGACTGCAAGAACCGCATAAAGGGCATAACAAACGAAACTGAAGAGCATTGCCGCTCTATAGCCAACGTTGTCGATAATCAGGCTAAAGAGAATAATGCTTATGGCAAACGGCCAAATCCCAGCACCGAACAATTCTCCCGCCTGAACTTGATCCAAGGCAAACGTAGTCTGCCAAAACGATGGGTCGTTCACAAGGAAAGCCCTCGTGATAAAAGCAAAAGCTGTGGTAATTAGTGCGATGAAGCATCCCCAAAAGAGCTTCATGTTAGGTGCGGTCTCTTGATTACTCATGACTTGTTATTGTACTGGTTTACGACGGTATGGAGTCGTTTGTTTAATTGGATCAAACGATTGATGTTTAAGAATTTTTTGCAAGCTTGAAAAAGAGCGTGGAATCAAGTCCTAGCGAAAGGACATTCATCCTTTCTTTTGAAGTTTGGCCCAAGAATCCCTGAGTGGCGTGGTTCTATTGAGAACAAGGTTTTCAGGAGAAGAGTCCTCGGCATCGAAACAAAAGTAACCGAGGCGCTCTAGCTGAAAGGACACGCCCGACTCGGTCCGGGCGAGTTCCGGTTCCAATTTGCAGTTGCTAAGAGTCTGTAGCGAATCGGGATTTAGGTTGGAGGTGAAGTCGTCACCGTCTTCCGGGTTCTCTTTCGAAAAGAGACGATCATAGAGCCGAACCTCGGCATTCAATGCCTTGGCTGCGCTTACCCAGTGAAGGGTGCCCTTTACCTTGCGGCCATCGGGAGAATCGCCGCCCTTGGTCTCGAGATCATAAGAGCATCGCAGCTCGACGACTTCACCATTGTCGTCCTTCAAGACCTCGTTGCAGGTTATATAATAAGCGTAGCGCAAGCGCACTTCACGTCCGGGTCCCAAGCGAAAGAATTTTTTAGGCGGATCCTCCATGAAGTCCTCGCATTCGATGTAAAGCTCTCGTGAAAAGGGAACTTTTCGTGAACCGGCTTCAGGATCCTCGGGGTTGTTTATGGCGTCCAGTTCCTCGACCTGATCTTCCGGATAGTTCTCGATGACGACCTTGAGCGGTCTGAGAACCCCCATTCGTCGAGAAGCCTTTTTGTTCAAATCGTCTCTGAGGCAGTGTTCAAGCAGGGCGACGTCGATCATGTTGTCGCGTTTGGCCACTCCCACCTTTTTAGAAAAGTTGCGGATCGAATCGGGCGTATAACCCCTGCGTCGCAATCCTTGAATCGTGGGCATTCTCGGGTCACTCCAACCGGACACGTGACCTTCCTCGACCAAACGCCGCATCTTGCGCTTGCTCATTACCACGTAATTGAGGTTTAGCCTGGCAAATTCGATTTGTCGGGGGTGATGGATTCCGAGGTTTTCGCAGAACCAATTATAAAGCGGTCGGTGGTCCTCGAATTCGAGGGTGCAGAGAGAGTGAGTAATACCTTCGATGGAGTCGGATTGGCCGTGAGCGAAATCGTAGGAAGGATAGATCTTCCATTTGTCGCCTGTTTTCGGATGATCTGCGTGAACGATCCGGTAGATCACAGGGTCTCGCATATTCAGGTTAGGGGAAGACATGTCGATCTTCACCCGCAGGGTATGGGAACCATCCTCAAACTCTCCATCCCTCATTTTGCCAAAGAGATCTAGATTCTCTTCAACGGAACGTTCACGAAAGCAACAGTTCTCGCCCGGTTCGGTTAAAGTACCTCGTTTCTGCCGCATTTCTTCGGCTGAAAGGTCGCATACATAGGCTTTTTCGGCTTGGATCAATTGTATGGCCCATTCGTGGAGCTGGTCGAAATAGTCCGAGGCATGACAAAGGCGGTCTTCCCAGTCGAAACCGAGCCAGCGAACGTCTTCCATGATGGCATCGGCATATTCCGTCTTCTCTGCGACGGGGTTGGTGTCGTCAAGCCGCAGGTTGCACAACCCGCCGAATTCATCGGCAACGCCAAAATTCAGGCAAATGCTCTTTGCGTGCCCGAGGTGGAGATAACCGTTTGGCTCGGGCGGAAAACGGGTGTGTACTCGCCCATCGTTTTTTCCTGCTTCGACTTCCTCATGGACAATGGAACGAATGAAATCGAGGGGTGCTTCTTTCTGGGAATCCTGGAGTTCGGACATGCTTTAGGAATGTTAGGTTTTCAAATTAATCTATGCGATTTCCATACTTGGCTTGGTATTCTTTCTCCAAGGACTTCAGCCCCTTTTTGCTAAGCCCGTGACCTGCTTCGGACAGCACATCCAAGGCTTGCCTCAAGCGGGTGCGGGAAAGATCGGGTCCGAGAATCGCCATGGCTTCAAAAAGTGGAAGAGAAACGCTGGAACCAGTTATCGCGACGAAAAACGTGGGCATAAGCTGTTTCAGCTTCAATTCCTCTATTTCGGCTATTCTGTTGAAGACGTTGCCTATTGGTTCGCCCTTCCATTCGCGGAGTTTCTCCAATTCCCATTCCGCTATCTTGATAAGTTTTGCGGCATCTGCCGGCTCCAACTTGCCCGAGATTGAATCCACATCGATCCCCACCTTTTCGGCAAATAGGAATGAGGCAAGTGGGCTGAAGTCGGAAAAGGTTTCCAGTCGAGGTAGGGCGAGCGGAAGAATTTTGCCGAGAAATTCATCGTTGAACTTCCATTCGCTTAGTCGAGCAAGAAGATCATTCGCGGATAATTTTTCCCGCAGATATCGACCATTGAGCCACTTGAGCTTGGATACGTCGAAAATGGGTCCGCC
Source organism: uncultured Opitutales bacterium (assembly GCA_905612515.1). Taxonomy (GTDB): domain Bacteria; phylum Verrucomicrobiota; class Verrucomicrobiia; order Opitutales; family Seribacteraceae. The sequence goes on from CAJQSI010000010.1 coordinate 19,673, forward strand.
TAAGCTGATGCGGGAGGGGTCGAAGGTTTCCGACATGTCCGAAATGGAGAAGATTTCCCTTTGATCGGGTAGGGTATAGGCCATCATCCCAAGGTAGTTCACGACTGCTTCCGGCAAAAAACCCGCGTCCCGGTAGTGAAAGATGCTGGTGGGATTCTTCCTTTTGGAAAGCTTCGATTTGTCGGGATTGCGAAGGAGTGGAAGATGAATGAATGTTGGCGGTTCCCACCCGAAAGCTTTGTACAAAAGAATATGCTTGGGACCGCTGTTGATCCATTCCTCGCCTCGAATGACATGGGTTATGTTCATCAGGTGATCATCGACCACATTGGCGAGATGATAGGTAGGGAATCCATCCGATTTTCTAAGGACTTGATGATCCACCTGCGACCACGCTATTCGAATCTCATCGCGAAGCTCGTCATGAAAAATGCACTCTCCCTCAGTGGGGACATTGAGTCTCACCACATAGGGAGTTCCTCTGGAAACGCGGTCCTCAGCCTCCTCAGGGTCTAAAGAAAGGCAATGACCGTCGTAACGAGGAGTCTCCTTGCGTGCCGTTTGCTCGGAGCGAAGATCGGAAAGGCGTTCGGATGAGCAAAAACAGCGGTAGGCACCTCCGTTCTCAAGCAGTTTCTGGACATGGGCCTCATAAATGTCGAGACGTTCGCTTTGCCTGTATGGACCGAGATCGCCACCGACGTCCGGGCCTTCATCCCATTGCAGACCTAGCCAACCCAATGAGTCGAGAATGGCTTTTTCCGATCCTTCGGTTGATCGAGCTCTGTCCGTGTCCTCGATGCGGAGAATGAACTGCCCGCCATGCTTGCGAGCAAAGACAAGATTAAACAACGCCATGTAGGCGGTCCCGACGTGCGGGTCGCCCGTTGGTGATGGAGCAACTCGGGTGCGAACTACGGACTGCGCGATATTTTCCACATCACCCCATTATGGATAGGTGGACCGAATGACGATAAAAAACGATTTACAGCGACCCTTGCATTTCCTCCCCGATGAACTAGGTTAGGCGGAATGAAGGTTCTAGTAGTCGGTGCAAATGGAAAGGTGGGGACATTGTTGAGCGGCAAATTGTGGGCCGCTCATGATTTCTCTCCCGTCGCTCTCATACGAGACCTACGCCAGCAAATGAAGTTTACCGCATTTGGGGTGCCTTCCGTAGTTGGCGACATCGAAAATGGCGTTTCGGAGTTCTTGCCGGGTATGGATGCAGTCGTCTTCACCGCTGGTTCGGGTGCAAACACGGGTCCTGACAAGACCATCGACGTCGACCAAAACGCGGCGATGCGACTTATCGACGATTGCGCAAAAGCCGGAGTGCGGCGATTTGTTATGGTGAGCGCCATTGGCGCGGATCCGGAATCCGAATCCGATCGTATCCGCCATTACCTAAGGGCCAAGGGGATAGCCGACAACCACTTGCGGGTTAGTGGTTTGGACTACGTCATTTTGCAACCTGGCAGGTTGCAGGACGAACCCGGGACGGGGCGCATTGAAGTGGCGGAGGACTTGGAACGGCACGAAACCATTGCCCGTGAGGACGTTGCAGACGCCATAATCGAATGTCTCCGCAATTACCTGACCATTGGCAAAACCATCCGGATGGTATCAGGAGAATTGAAGATAAAGGATGCAATAGCTCAATTTGCTGGCGGAGGAAACCTTCCGCCCATCGCCTAAAAATTTGCCTAAACCTCATTAATTTGTCTTGAACGAGTTCAGTCTAGTCTCCATTATGGTTTTCAACTTGTTCGATAAATAATCATAATTAAGGATACATACATAATGAAAAAGATACTTGCTATCGCTTCTGCTCTCGCAATCTGTGTCGCTTTTTCCTTCGCAGCGAAGAAAGCACCCGGCCCTGTTAACGATAAGTGCCCAATTTCCGGAAAAGCTGTCAATGCCGACCAAACAGTTGACGTCGGAGTATGCTGCGGAAAGTGTGCCAAAAAAGTCGCCGACGACCCCAAGCTCGCATTGAAAGCCAAGGGTGATTTCACTAAATGCCCAATTTCTGGCAAAGCAGCAAAAAAGACAGTCAAGATTGGCTTCTGCTGCGGCAAGTGCAAGGGCAAGGCTTCCAAATCCTAAAGCCCCCCCCTTGCCAATTATTCATTTCACAATTTGAGATTTATCTCTTAAGGAGAGGCTCCCTATTCGGGGAGCCTCTTTTTTGTGCCCTGAACCTTACCTTTTTCGCAAAAAAACAAACATGCCAAAGCGCACAGACATCGAGACAATCTTGATCATTGGCTCAGGCCCCATAATTATTGGGCAAGCCTGTGAATTCGACTATAGTGGTGCCCAAGCTTGCAAAGCCCTCCGTGAAGAGGGGTATAGAGTGGCTCTGGTCAACAGCAATCCGGCCACCATCATGACGGATCCGGAATTTGCCGACGCCACTTACGTCGAGCCACTTACTGTTGAGTCCGTCCGAAAGATTATAGAGAAGGAAAAACCCGATGCTCTGCTACCAACTCTGGGTGGCCAAACCGGGTTGAATCTTTCACTCGAACTGTTCGAGGCGGGAATCCTTGATGAGCATGACGTGGAGATGATTGGCGCCAAACCGGATGCGATTAAAAAGGGCGAGGATCGTGAACTTTTCAAGCAGGCCATGATCAAAATCGGTCTAGACGTGGCAACATCCATAGCCGTTAACACTCTTGAGGAGGCCCAATCCGGCTTTCAAGAAGTGGGAGACTTCCCTTTCATTATCCGACCTGCATTTACTCTGGGTGGTACGGGTGGCGGAATTGCCTACAATCGAGAGGAATTCGATGAAATGGTCCGCAAGGGTTTGGATGCCTCGCCAGTGAAGCAGATTCTTATTGAAGAGTGCTTGCTGGGATGGAAGGAGTATGAAATGGAGGTCATGCGCGATTTCAAGGATCAGTGTGTTGTCATCTGCTCCATCGAAAACTTCGACCCCATGGGCGTGCACACCGGTGACTCCATCACCGTTGCACCCGCCATGACCCTATCGGATAAGGAATATCAGCTTATGCGAGACGCTTCTTTCGCTTGCATTCGAGAAATCGGGGTGGAAACGGGGGGCAGCAACATTCAGTTCTCCAATTGCCCGAAGACTGGCAGAATGGTCGTGATCGAAATGAATCCGAGAGTCTCCAGAAGCTCGGCGCTCGCGTCAAAGGCAACTGGTTTCCCCATTGCCAGAATCGCCGCAAAACTCGCCGTTGGTTATTCATTGGACGAACTTCGCAACGACGTCACCCGAGAAACCCCGGCCAGCTTCGAACCATCCATCGACTACGTTGTCACTAAAGTTCCCCGTTTTACTTTTGAGAAGTTTCCCGAAACGGACTCCACCCTGACTTCCACCATGAAATCCATAGGTGAGGCCATGGCGATAGGTCGAACCTTCAAGGAATCCTTCCAGAAGGCTATGCGATCCTTGGAAACTGGTCTCAAGGGTTTCGAGGCGGGAAAACTTGCCGACATCGAGCTTGATCCATCCACCCTGAGATCTGGCCTTTCAAGACCTTCGGCCGAGCGAACGCTTTATCTCCACAAGGCTTTCTCGGCAGGCATGAATGTGGAAGAGATTCATGCCGCTTCAAAAATCGATCCATGGTTCTTGGAACAATTACGCCTCATTCATGCAATGGAACGAGAGCTAAAAGAAAATTCTCTCGTAAAAATCGACGCAAAGGCTCTGCGTCGAGCGAAAGAGTATGGTTTCTCGGATCGTCAATTGGGCGATTACTGGGGAGTCTCTTCGTCGGTAGTGCGTGAACATCGCATGAAGGACGGCATTGAAACCACCTTCCGCCTGGTCGATACCTGCGCGGCTGAATTCGAAGCCTTCACTCCCTACTTTTACTCTTCCTACGGTGATGAAAACGAGCTCGTCCGTTCCACTAAAAAGAAAGTGATGATTTTAGGAGGCGGACCCAACCGAATTGGGCAAGGCATCGAATTCGACTACTGTTGCGTACATGCTTCCTTTGCTCTTCGTGAAGCCGGGATCGAGACCGTGATGGTCAATTCCAATCCCGAAACCGTTTCCACCGACTACGACGTTTCCGATCGTCTGTACTTCGAGCCTTTGACTCTCGAGGACGTTCTGGAAATTTACCGACAGGAAGAATGCGATGGAGCGATTGTCCAGTACGGAGGCCAGACCCCTCTCAATTTAGCTGAGGGACTGAAGGCAAACGGAGTCGAGGTTATCGGAACTTCGCCCGAAAGCATTGACCTCGCGGAAGATCGTGAAAAATTCAAACGTATTCTAGACGAGATTGGTCTTCGGCAACCCGTCAATGAAACAACCCTCGAACCCGATGCGGCCAGAGCTGCCGCAAGCCGTATCGGCTATCCTGTCCTGTTGCGCCCATCTTTTGTACTCGGCGGGCGAGGTATGTTCATCGTTTACGATGAAAAGGAACTGGACAAAGTCTTGGCTGAGACTTTTGCCGTGGCCCCCGGCAAACCGGTCCTTCTCGACAAGTTTCTCGAAGACGCAATCGAGCTCGACGTCGATTGTATCTCCGACGGCGAAACTCATGTCGTGGGAGGCATGCTCCAACACATCGAGTTTGCAGGTGTTCACAGTGGGGATGCAGCGATGGTTTTACCCCCTCACGATCTTTCCGAGGAAATTATCGAAACCGTTCGGCAAGCCACTTATTCCTTGGCCAGCGCGTTATCCGTTGTGGGTCTTATGAACGTGCAGTTCGCGATCAAGGATGGCGAACTCTATGTCTTGGAAGTGAATCCTCGAGCATCTCGAACGGTTCCTTTCGTGAGCAAGGCGATCGGCGTGCCCTTGGCCAAACTCGGAGCCCGGATTATGGCGGGCGCAACTTTACAGGAACTCGGTTTCACTGAAGAAATAATCCCTGGGCACTGGGCGATCAAGGAGTCGGTGTTTCCCTTCAATCGTTTCCCCGGGTCTCCTATCGTATTGACGCCAGAAATGAGAAGTACGGGTGAAGTGATGGGACAGGACGAGGATTTCGGCCTCGCCTTCGCCAAAACGCAAATGGCTGCCAAACCATCTCTCCCCCTTGAGGGGAACGCATTCATTAGCGTGAAGGATGCCGACAAGGAGCAAGCCCTTGTAATTGCAAAAGGACTGTCGGATCTTGGCTTTAATCTTTATTCCACAGAAGGAACCGCTGCGTTCTTTCGTGACAACGGCCTTGTCGCGGAACATATTCTTCGAATTAGCGAAGGGCGACCGAACGTTGCCGACTTTATTAAGAACGGAAAAATTCAACTCGTAATCAACACTCCGCTTGGACTGATTCCTCGACGCGACGAAAACGGAATTCGGAGCGAAGCGGTCCTCTATGGTGTTCCCGTAATGACGACGTTAGGTTCCGCTTTTGCCGCACTCGAAGGTATTCGATCATTGAAGGAAAAGGATTTCGGCGTAAAATCTCTTCAGGAATACTCGAAAGCTTTCAGCAGTTAGTTTTCCCATGGTATCCATCGTAGCGCTTTTGCATGGTCCCGACCGTCCCGGAATAGTGGCGAAGATTGCCGGATGGATTCATGAAAGGGGCGGCAATGTGCTCCATGCGGACCAGCATCTCGATCGTGAGGAGGATGTGTTTTTTCAACGTGTCGAGTGGTGTGCAGCAGAAGGGGAAGACCTCGATGCTGAATCTGATCTCTTCGCCAAAATGGCCGAAAAAGAGCTCGGGATGAAGGTTCGCATGGCTCTCTCGAACGAACGCCCTCCCGTAGTCCTTTTCGTTTCGAAGGCCGACCACTGTTTTCACGACCTGATTCTTCGTTGGAAAGCCGAGGAGCTTCGCGGTGAAATAGTCGGCGTCGTGTCCAATCATACCGATCTTGATCACCCCACGCAGGAGTACGGGCTGCCGTTTCTGCATATTCCCTGCACGGAGGAAAACAGAGCCGAGGCGGAAACCGCTCAACTCGAGTTCATACGCAAACAAGGCGCGGGACTGGTGGTACTTGCTCGTTACATGCAGGTTCTCGGTGAGAATTTCCTAAATCAAGTCGATTGCCCCGTTATCAATATCCACCACTCCTTTCTTCCTTCTTTTGCAGGAGCAAAACCTTACCACCAAGCTTATCGACGAGGCGTCAAGATTATCGGGGCTACTGCACATTTCGTCACTCCGGCACTGGATGAAGGGCCAATCATTTGCCAAGACGTTAACCAAGTGAGTCATCGCAACGGCGTGCGGGATCTCATCGCCAAAGGGCGTGATCTTGAAAAAATAGTCTTGGCTACCGCCGTGCGTCGACAGCTTGAGAACCGAATCCTCGTCTACAAAAACAAGACCGTGGTCTTCGATTGATGTGTTGAGACCATGCTTCTTTGGTCTTCTACATATATGGATTCTCGTTCTTTCCAAGGATACATCTTTAAACCCGCCGTTGACTTCCCGAGCCTTTTAAAGAGAATGCTTCATCTTTTAGTTTTATCCCATGGACAAAGATAACGAAAACAAACCTCTTGAGGAAAATAAGTCGCCCGACGATACGGATGGCGACGAAACAACCGCCGAAAACGCTGCGGAACGACTCTACGATGAACGCGAGTCTTGGAATAAGAGCAAAAGCTCTCTCTTTCTGATTCTTGGAGTCATTGCAGTAGCCGTTGCGGTTTCCTACTTTTACGAAGGCTCGGTTATTGATGAGGCAAGTGAACAAAGTTCTCAATTCCTTGCTGCCGATATCGATCCCGCGCAGGCGGAGGAACGCTTTAAAAACTTCTCCGATGAATTTGACGACAAACTCGGAGGCGTTGCACGTTTCAGATCCGCCGTCCTGAGCTACAAGGACGGACGTTTTAGTGAAGCTGCTGCGAGCTTTGCCCAAGCGGCCAAGGAGTTGGGAGAACTCCCGCCCCGAGGGAGAGCATTGCTTGGACAAGGGGTGTCTTTGATCAAGTCCGAAAAGATCGTAGATGGGCAAAGTGTGCTCGAGAAGCTTGTGGGGGATTCACTCGCTCTTCCCGCCGACAGGTCCGAAGCCATTTATCTCTTGGCGACCTTGGCGTTGAGGGAAGGTGACGACGAGGCCTTTGAGAAGCACAAACTCTCCTTGGGTTCGGGCGAAGGCAATTCCACTCTCTTTAAGCTTCTGACTCGTTATCAAAAAACCAAGGCCATCGTGGCTAACGCCGAATCTCTATCCAAGCGTAATACCGAACGCGGAGACAAACACCTAAATGATAATAAAGCTCGAGAAGGAGTAGTGACTCTCGATAGCGGTTTGCAGTACGAGGTCTTGGTTGACGGGAATGGTTCAATTCCAACTCGAAATGATGAAGTAAAGGTTCACTACCATGGAACCCTTGTCGATGGAGAGGTCTTCGATTCTTCCGTTGATCGTGGAGAACCCTCCACTTTCGGGGTAACCGGCGTAATCAAGGGCTGGACCGAAGCTCTTTTGCTGATGAAAGTCGGTTCCAAATGGAAACTTACCATTCCCTCAGACCTTGCCTATGGAGAATCAGGTTCGGGCGCTATCGGGATCAACGAGGTTCTCGTCTTCGAAGTCGAACTCCTCGGCATCACTCCCAAGGAATTGCCCAAACCGGATGAAGCGATCAGCGATGCCAACGTGTCGGGAACACTTGACCTAAATACAACGGCGACCGATGCCAATGCCAGTGCTCCAATCGTTATCGAAGCCAACGGTTCGAAAAACTAGCCTTCTATCATTTTGAGGAACGCGAGTTCGTCCAAAACGGTCACCTTCAGTTTCTCGGCCTTGACCAGTTTGGATCCGGCTCCAGGGCCAGCCACGACGTAGCTGGTCTTTTTGCTAACGCTTGAAGAGACACGTCCGCCGAGAGACTCGACTTTTTCGCTAGCTTCTTCTCTTGTTAGCATTTCCAACGTTCCCGTTAGGACAAAGGTTTGGCCAATCAACCGAGCGTCCCCATCTGAGGAGATAAGGTACACTCCAAATTTAGTCCCTGTTCTTGAAATCGCGGAATTCGATTACTATTGGAATCATCGGCAAAATAAGCCCGAATGCTATCGGCCATTATGTCCCCCACGCCATCGATTGCGGTAAGATCAGCCTCGCTCGCCTTCGAAAGGGCTTCTAGAGATCCTATCTCTCGAGCAAGATCCTTGGCTGCAGTAGCGCCGACGTGCTTGATGCCCAAACCGCAGACTAATCGCCAGAGCTCTTGCTTCTTGCTTACCTCAAGAGCTTCCAACAGGTTGTCAGCCGACTTTTCGGCAAACCCTTCCAGCTGAAGGAAATCGTCCCGTCCGAGATCGTAAAGGTCGGCGACGTCGCGCACCAGTTCACGATCCACCAACTGCTGTATGACGGCTTCCCCCAGGTTTTCTATATCCATGCAGTTTCGCGATGCATAGTACTGTATGCGACCCCGGATCTGGGCGGGGCAATCGCGACTCGGGCAACGCCAAGCTGCCTCGCCCTCTGCTCTCAATAATTCTGTATCGCACTCCGGGCATTTTGTCGGGAAGGAATAGGGTACTGCATCTGATGGACGTTTTTCCAGAATTGTCTTTACGACTTGCGGGATGATTTCACCTGCTTTTTCGACGACGATCGTATCGCCGATGCGCAAATCCTTGCGAGCGAGTTCATCGGCATTGTGAAGAGTCGCTCGGGCAACGGTACTCCCGGCAACGACTACGGGCTTTAGATGGGCCACGGGGGTTACGGTCCCGGTTCGCCCCACTTGTGTTTGGATGTCTTCGAGAATGGTTTCTTGCTGCTCGGTCTCGAATTTGTAGGCAATGGCCCAACGAGGAGCCTTGGCAGTCGCACCTGCCTCGACCTGCATGGCGAGAGAATCGAGCTTAATCACCGCACCGTCCGTCGGGTATTCGTATTTATGCCGAAGTAAGTCGAGCTTCTCGATGGCAGCCCACGCGTCTTCTGCCGATTCCACCAACCAACGATTTTCAACCGTGGGCAAATTCCAGTCGAGTATGGCGTCGTGGAAATCGCTTTGTCTAGTAAACAAGTCCTTGGGCTTGCACGCACCCAGACCATATAGAACAATTCCTAGATCACGATTGCGGGCTTCCTTTGGATCCAAAAGCTTGACTGTGCCGGCGGCCAAGTTGCGGGGATTGGCATAAAGGTTTTCTTCGGCAGCTTCGCGATCCTTGTTAATGCGTAAAAACTCTTGGTGCGCCATGAAGACCTCACCTCGAATTTCAATGAGCTCAGGGATCGCAAAACTGCCTTTGATTCTCTCGGGAAGTGCCTTGATGTGAAGAATATTTTGGGTGACGACATCCCCCTCCACTCCATTTCCTCTAGTGACGGCTCGCACTAAAACACCTTTTTCGTAGGTTAAGGAAATGGCTACGCCGTCAATTTTCGGTTCGACCACATAAGACAGGGACTCGAGGTCGAATAGTTTTCGCAGGCGTTGGTCAAACTGCAGAAACTCTTCTTTTGCATAAGTATTGTCGAGACTGAGCATGGGCACGATATGTCGATAGCTCTCAAAGGCGTCCAGACGATCGTCGCCGATTGTTTGGCTTGGAGACAAGTCCTCAGAAGTTTGCGTAGAAGCATCGGTCAGAGACTCGCCGAAGAGATCTAGCTGCGATTGATTCTTTTCAAGCTCGGCAAGCCGGTTCTTCAACCTGTCGTATTCTCTGTCGGAAATCTCGGGGGTGGAGTGGCGATAATAAAGTTCGTCGTGTCCACGGATTTGCTCACGCAAGTCCTGAATCCCTTCTTCGCGTTCTTTTGCAGTCACTTTCAGTCGGCAGGTAGTCTCAACGAGCACCGACTGCTTGTTCCATTCGGTCCAGCGCTTGCTCGAGAAGAGCTCGTGTACAACCTAGGTTGAGTCGAAGAAACCCAGGTGAACCGAAGTCCGCCCCATCGGATAAGCCTACGCCCGCCTCTTCGAAAAACTGTTGCGGGTTTTCAACGCCCAGTTCTCGGGCATCGATCCAAAGCAAATAGGTAGCGGAAACGGGGAAAGGGAAAAGGCCTGGAATGGCTCTCAATCGAGAAAGCGCAAGATCCCTGTTTGCTCTAAGATAATGCAAGAGACGTTGGCGCCATGGCTCACCATGGCGATAGGCTGCCTCGGCCAAAGTGAAACCCATCGCTGGAGGATCAGGAACTATTCCTGCACATGCCTTTTTGTACCTGATACGTAGTTCAGGATTTGAAATAATGGCGAAAGAACATCCAAATCCAGGTAGATTGAAAGTTTTGCTTGGAGCCATCAAAGTAATGGTCTTATCAGCGATATCCGCAGAAATGGCGGCCAAAGGCACGTGCGTGGTGCCCTCATCAAGTAGAAGGTCGCAGTGAATTTCATCCGAACAAGCCGTCAGACCATGACGGAGACAGAATGCCGCAACGCGTTCCAACTCGGCACGACTAAATTGTGTACCCACGGGATTGTGAGGATGGCAAAAGAGGAAGGTCTTGGACCGAGGAGAAACTGCAGTCGCTAGAGCATCGGAATCGATGGTGTGCCTGTCTCCTTCGAGAGCCATCGGTATGCCTACGAAGTTTTGACCAAAATTCCCCGGAGCCGTTAGGAAAGGCGGATAAACGGGTATGTTGGAGAGAACTTCGTCGCCTTCGTTCCCAATTGCTCGAATGGCGATGTTGAAACCGCATACCATGCCCGGAAGCCAAACCAACCAATTTGGCTGAATCCGCCAGTCGTGGAGCCTGTCCATGCGCTCGATAACCAGTTCGGTCAGAGCAGGCGATGGCTTCCCATAACCGAAGTTACCAAACTCGGCGTGCTCCTTGGCGATTTCGACGACTTCGGGTGGAGCGCGATAATCCATGTCCGCCACCCATAGAGGCAAGACGTCGCGTCCTTCGTACTTACCCCATTTGAGGCTGTTTCGACCTCGGCGGTCGGGAACCTCGTCAAAAAGTGGA
>CAJQSI010000011.1 GCA_905612515.1 uncultured Opitutales bacterium
GGTTGTTATTGAGCATAAAGAAGATCTTAATCCCCAAGTTGAGATTCACGATGAAAAAGGGAAGATTATAGCTACCTATTCCATTCCAACAGGTGCACAGGTTTCCGTTGACGAGGGCACACGTATCGATGCCGGTTCGATTATTGCAAAAACTCCACGCCAAGCTTCCAAGACTCAGGACATCACTGGAGGCTTGCCTCGAGTCGCTGAACTTTTTGAAGCTCGTCGCCCCAAAGAAGGCAATGCCGGACAAATGGCCAAAATCGACGGAATTGTTTCTGAGGCAGGAACCTTACGATCCAAAAAGCGCCTCTTGGTCACGAATGAGGAAAGCGGACAAGTCGAAGAACATCTTATTCCCCACGGAAAGCATGTTTTAGTACAACCAGGCGATTTTGCGTACAAGGGCCAGCTCGTCACAGATGGCGCCAAAGACCCCCATGAGATTTTAGATATCCTCGGACCTTCTGCAGTGCAAGAATATCTCATCGAGGAAATTCAGAAAGTGTATCGACTGCAAGGAGTAACGATCAACGACAAGCACCTTGAGGTAATAATTTCTCGAATGCTATTCAAGGTGCGGATTACCGACCCCGGCGACACCGAATATTTCTGGGGTGACCAAATAGACCGCTTTGCATTTATGGATGCAAATGAAGAAATTGTCGAAAAGGGCGGTAAGCCAGCCGATGGCGAACCCATTCTCCTCGGCATCACCAAGGCTTCATTGGAAACGGACAGCTTTATTTCTGCCGCATCCTTTCAGGAAACAACCCGTGTTTTAACAACAGCTGCTACTCTTGGCAAGGTAGACGATCTTCGAGGGTTCAAGGAAAACGTCATTATGGGGCATCTCATCCCTGCAGGAACTGGTTTACCCAAATGGCGTCGCCTGAAAATAAATACTCTCGGCTCAATTCCTGCGGCGGAAGGAAAGACTGCTTAACCTCCGTCCGCTAAATGGATGTTGCAACTTTACAGAAAAAAATCTTGTAGAATTTTAATAAAGTGATATAAACAATCCCTTTTTCTCAACACTCCAATGCCCACAATCAATCAACTAGTCCGTAAAGGACGAAAGGTTAAGAAAGTAAAGACTAAGTCTCCGGCACTTAAGGCTTGTCCTTTCCGTCGGGGCGTTTGTGTTCAAGTAACAACTCGTACCCCCAAGAAACCGAACTCTGCAATTCGAAAGGTTGCAAAAGTTCGACTTACCACTGGGTTAGAGGTAATTGCATACATTCCGGACGAAGGTCACAACTTGCAAGAGCATAGCATTGTGCTTGTCCGAGGTGGTCGCGTAAAGGACCTCAATGGAGTTCGCTATCATATAGTGAGGGGTACTTTGGATTGCCAAGGTGTTGAAAAGCGTCGCCGCAGTAGATCAAAGTACGGTGTAAAAAGGCCTAGGGAAAAGACATCTTAATTGCCCTGTCTTTTCTTTTTTTAACTCAGGTTTAACAATATGTCCCGACGCAGAAGAGCAACCAAGCGTTTACCTATGCCCGATCCCCTGCACGGGAGCATAATTATCGGGTCGCTGATTAATATGATCATGCGGGATGGGAAAAAGTCTACTGCTCAAGGTATCGTGTACGGTGCGATCGAACTGATGGCGGAAAAACTGGGTAAGGGCAATCCAGTAGAATTAGTTCTTGGAGCACTTGAAAATATACGACCTAAAATTGAAGTCAAAAGTCGTCGAGTGGGCGGAGCAACCTACCAAGTGCCCATAGAAGTGCATTTTGAGCGACAGCAGAGTGTCGCTTTTCGTTGGGTTGTTCGTGCTGCAGGATCTCGTAAAGGAGTTCCGATGCGCGAAGCTTTGGCAAACGAACTTACAGATGCATACAATAATACGGGGAGCGTAGTAAAGAAAAAGGAAGAAACGCATCGTATGGCACAAGCCAATCGTGCTTTTGCTCACCTTAGGTGGTGATACAATCACCCTCGTTTTACTATTATTTGCACTATCTTTTATAAATGAGTTCAGCAACAGATCGTTCTCTGGTGAATTCACCTGATAGACCATGTACTCTGGAGTGTACTCGCAACATTGGTATTGTTGCTCACATTGACGCAGGTAAAACGACAGTAACCGAAAGAGTTCTTTTTTATACAGGTGTGGTTCATCAAGTTGGTGAAGTGCATGACGGATGCGCTACTACCGATTGGATGGAGCAAGAGCGTGAGCGTGGAATTACAATAACCTCGGCAGCGATTTCTTGTGAATGGAGCACAAAAGATGGCCCCTATGCTGAACAGCCTCACCGTATTAACATTATTGATACTCCGGGCCACGTAGATTTTACAGCAGAAGTTGAACGGTCTCTCCGTGTCCTTGATGGCGCAGTTGGAGTCTTTACCTCTGTGGAAGGAGTTCAACCTCAGTCGGAAACTGTGTGGAGGCAGATGGACAAGTACAATGTCCCTCGCCTCGGCTTCATCAATAAAATGGATCGCATGGGTTCTGACTATCTGCATGCGGTCCGCACCTTGAGAGATAAGCTCGGAGCGAACGCGCACCCTCTTTTTCTTGCGATTGGGGCTGAAGACAATTTCAGGGGTCTTGTCGATTTAGTGAAAATGAATGCCTGCATTTACGATGCAAGCGATGTCACCGGAGTAAAATTTGACGTCGTGGATATCCCTAAGGAATTCATCGAACAAGCTAATGAGTACAGAGAGACTCTTATCGAGGCTATTTCAGACTTTGATGACGATATTGCATCCAAGTATCTTGAGGGCTTGGATATATCTGAGCATGAATTAAAGTTAGGTATTCGCAAGGCCACTCTCTCCCTTAAATTTGTAGGTGTGATTCCAGGCAGCGCCTTCAAAAATAAAGGTATTCAAATGCTTATGGATGCGGTTGTCGATTACCTTCCGTCTCCTCTTGATTTGCCACCAACTAAGGGTCAAGATTCAGATGGAAATGAAGCCGAAGTTTTGCCAAACGACAGTGCAAAAGTTGCAGGCCTTGCATTCAAACTGATGTCGGATCCTTTTGTCGGGAAATTAGTCTTTTATCGAGTTTACCAAGGCACCTTGAGAAAAGGCTCAACGCTTTATAATCCCCGCACTCGAAAATCGGAGCGAATTTCGCGTTTGATGATAATGAAATCGAATGATCGCGAAGATATAGAAACAGCATATTCTGGCGACATATGTGCCTTAATTGGCGTGAAAAACGTTGTGACGGGAGACACCCTTGCTGATCGCGATTTTGATATACGACTTGAACCTCCTACTTTTCCAGATCCGGTTATTTCCATGTCCATCGAACCCGCAACCAAGGCCGATCAGGAAAAAATGTCTATCGGCCTTCAGCGTTTAGCCGAAGAAGATCCTACTTTCACCCTAACTTCAAACGAAGAAACTGGTCAGACCATCATTTCTGGGATGGGAGAATTGCATCTTGATATCATTCGTGACCGCCTTTTTCGTGAATTCAAAGTTGAAGCAACTGCAGGGAAACCACAAATCGCTTACCGCGAAACTATTCTAGGGTCATCAGAGGGTGTCGGAAAGTTTATTCGCCAATCTGGCGGTCGTGGACAATACGGTCATGCTGTTATTAAGTTGGAACCCAACGAAAAAGGAAAAGGTATTGAACTTGAGAATAAAATTGTAGGCGGAAGCATTCCAAAAGAGTTTATCAAACCTACTTTTGACGGTATAACCGAGGCAGCCCTCAATGGAGTGGTGGCGGGATACCCTGTGATCGATATTAAAGTAACTCTCGTCGAAGGAACTTTTCACGATGTCGACTCTTCTGAAATGGCCTTCAAGATGGCTGGCATTTTTGCTTTGAAAGATGCAATGAAAAAAGCTCAGCCCATACTTTTGGAGCCGATCATGAAGGTTGAAGTCACCACTCCTGACGAATATCAAGGAGAACTTATGGGCGATTTGAATCGCCGCCGAGGGCAAATTCAGGGCATGGAAAGCCGTGGAAATCTATGTGTGCTCGAAGCCCACGTTCCTCTTGAAAAAATGTTTGGTTATTCTACTGACATGCGCTCTCTTTCTTCTGGTCGAGCAGACTATTCCATGACGCCTTCGAACTTCGAGCAAGTTCCCCAAAGTCTTGTGGAGACTTTGGTGGCATCGATTTCGCGCCAACCTGCTCGAACTTAAATTCCTTCCAACCGTAACATAGTATTTTTACAACTCAATGACCGGCCAACGCATAAGGATTAAGCTCAAGGGTTTTGACTACAGGGTGATAGACCAATCAGCGTCTGATATTGTCGATACCGCTAAGCGAACTGGTGCCCGTGTAGCCGGTCCTATTCCAATGCCCACCCGCATTGAGCGTTATACTGTAAATCGTTCCCCGCACGTTGACAAGAAGTCGATGGATCAGTTCGAACTACGAACTCACAAACGTTTGATCGATATTCTCGAACCTACTGTACAAACAGTTGATGAGTTGAAAAAGCTGAATCTTCCGGCGGGCGTAGAAATCACTCTCAACATATAAGCCCTTTTCAATCTACTCTAGAATCACCTACACAATCACTTTACTTTAAAGCAGGTACATTCCCTAAAAGGGGGTTTTTCACCTGCCGCTTAAAGATGACATTTACACTAATTGGCACAAAACTTGGCATGACCCAAGTATACGACGAGGATAATAATCTCGTTCCGGTAACCATCATACAAGCTGGTCCTTGTCCTGTCTTGCAGGTTAAGACATCTGCTAATGATGGATACGACTCCATACAAATTGGTTACAATCCCAAAGGTAAATCTCCTAACAAGGTTACGCGTCCTGCCAAGGGGCATGCCGCAAAGGCAGGTGTCGAAAACCAGCAAAAAATGCAGGAGTTTACGGTTAATGGCGATTCGTCCGAATATGAACTCGGGAATGTACTTACGGTAGAGAAGTTCTCAGACATTGAAACTGTAGATGTCGTGGCAGTTACCAAGGGGCGAGGATTCCAGGGCGTCGTCAAACGTTGGAATTTCAAGGGGGGGCCTGCTTCGCATGGTTCGATGTTTCACCGTCGCGGCGGCAGTTATGGCCTTTGCCAATGGCCCGGCCGTGTATTCAAGAACAAAAAGATGCCTGGCCACATGGGCAACAAGAGCCGCACGACCCAAAACTTAAAAGTTGTTAAGATCATCCCAGAAAAAAACATAATGCTTCTTAAGGGAAGCGTTCCCGGGCACAAGAATTCGTTACTCACCGTGAGGGTGGCCAAGAAACTCCGCAAGGCATCCTGATCCAATTTATTCGGTTAAATGAAATTTCCATATTTTACAGCTGAGGGCACAGAAGACGGCGAGCGAGACTATCCGTCCTTCATGAATTTTGAAAAAAACAAAGGCGTTGATGCTCTTCGACAAGTAATTTTAGCCATTCGATCGAACAAACGCCAAGGAAGCGCATCAACAAAAACTCGTGGCGAAGTCCGTGGGTCCGGAAAGAAAATACATCGCCAAAAAGGTTTGGGTGCGGGACGCGTTGGAGACAAGAACGCTGTCCAGCGTCGTGGCGGCGGTGTGGTCTTTGGTCCGAAACCTCGTTCATACAATAAGAAAGTGAATCGCAAGACGAAACGGCTGGCTCTTGCTCGTGCCTTGTTTGACGGAGCTACAGAGGGCAAGCTATCGCTAATTGAGGCGTGGAAGGTTTCTGAAGCGAAGACAAAGCATTTTACACAAGTAATTAACAAGGTTATACCAGATTCTCGTCGGTCTCTCATCGTGGATGATGCATTCGAGGATAACTTCGGTTATGCCGCTCGCAATGTTTCTCGAATAACTTTGGCTAGAGCCCAAGACTTGAGTCCATTGGATCTAGTTTTAGCTGATAAAGTGATATTTAGTGTCAGTGGTCTCGAGGTTTTATTGGCTAAAGTAGGAAGGGAGGACGCATCCTAGTGAGCGAACCTGCAGAAATTCTTCTAGAAGCATTGCTTACTGAAAAAGCCACATTGCTTTCAGCTAGTAATAAATATCTGTTTAAAGTGCACTCGGCAGCATCCAAGACTAATGTTTCCGAATCGGTTGAACGAACCTTTGGCGTCACGGTGACAAAGGTGAATATCATAAACCAGAAACCAAAACTTAAGCGTGACCGGACTCGTCGCAACCGTCTTGGTTCTAAGGGCGGCATGAAGAAAGCAATCGTCACCCTTAAGCAAGGCGACGCGATAGACTTTGGGGCCTAGTCGCACAACAATTTTTTATAATGGCTATCATACACCATAAACCGGTAACTCCATCGACGCGTTTTTATACACGCAACAAAGCCGAGGTTACGGACAAGCGCCCCGAGCGTTCCTTAACGAAAGGTCATCATCGCAAAAAGGGTCGTAACAGTTATGGACGCATTACTTCCCGGCGGCGAGGCGGTGGGCACAAAAGGCTTTATCGCACTATCGACTTCCGCCGGCAGATCATCGATGTCCCGGCTACGGTCGAAGCTATTGAATATGATCCAAACCGAACATCCCACATCGCTCTTCTCAAATACGAAGATGGAACTTTAAGCTACATACCGTCACCCTCAGGAGTTGAAGTCGGCGATACGCTTTTCAGTTCAAATGGCCAAATTGATTTTAAGCCTGGGAACTCCATGCCAATTTCTTTTATTCCAATTGGCACTAGAGTACACTGCGTCGAGCTTCTAGCTGGCTCTGGCGCCAAATTAGCTCGTTCCGCTGGAGTTGGAGTGCGAATTATGGCGATTGATGACGTTCATGCTACTTTAAAAATGCCTAGCGGAGAAATTCGTATAGTTAAATCCCGTTGTCGTGCCACCGTGGGCGTAGTTGGAAATTCCGAACATCAAAATACCACTATAGGCAAGGCAGGTCGAAATCGTTGGAAAGGCCGTCGGCCCCGCGTTAGAGGGGTCGCGATGAATCCCGTTGACCACCCTATGGGTGGCGGTGAAGGAAAAACTTCAGGCGGCGGGCATCCCTCGTCCCCATGGGGTCAACTGTCAAAAGGCTTCCCGACTCGAAAGAAGTCCAAATCATCAAATTCACAGATTCTCGTCCGTTGCAACGGGCGTAAGATGAGGTAAACTTACCCTTTAACCGATATAAGTTCATGTCACGCTCGATTAAAAAAGGTTATTTTGTTGAACCAAGTTTAGAGAGAAAGGTTCGAAGGGCTCAGGAGTCTGACGACCGTAAACCCATTAAGACTTGGTCGCGTCGGTCGACAATCACTCCTGATTTCGTTGGACTTAATTTGGCCGTGCACAATGGAAAGAATTTCCTTACCGTATATGTCACTGAAAACATGGTTGGCCATAAATTGGGTGAATTTTCTGCCACTCGTACCTTCCGGAGTCATAACCCACACACCCAAAAGTGACCATGGAAGTTAAGGCTTACAGTAAATATTTACGTATCTCTCCCAAAAAGGCGAGGGAAGTGGCTCGTGTTTTGCCTGGTCGTACGGCCAGTGAAGGAGTCGAGTTACTCAAGTTTATTCCTCGCAAGGCTGCTCGCATGCTCGTTAAAACTTTGCGGTCCGCGATGGCTAATGCTGAAAACAATGCAAATTTAGCCGCTGACAATCTGATTATCCGCGAGGCAATTGTTGAGGAAGGACCTTCCTTGCGTCGTTTTAGACCCTGTGCTCGCGGTTCGGCCCACCCTTACAAGAAGCGTATGAGTCATTTCCGCATCATACTTTCCGACAACGCCTAAAGCTATGGGACAAAAAGTAAATCCGATTGGTTTTCGCCTTGGAGTGAGGCGCAACTGGAGTGCGCGATGGTATGCCAATAAGGGCGACTACGCTAAATTTATCAAAGAAGACATTTGCATAAGGGAATATCTCGATAAGAAACTGCGCTTTGCATCCGTTCCGAGGGTCGTTATCGAACGGGCGTCCACCAGAACTCGCGTTACTATTTGGACTGCTCGCCCGGGTATTGTAATCGGCCGCAAAGGGCAAGAGCTTGACGGACTTCGTGACGAATTAAACAAAAGGATTGGAAAAGAGGTCCGCTTGGAAATTCAGGAAGTGAAAAAACCTGATCTTGTTGCGTCCTTGGTTGCCGAAAACGTGGCACTTCAATTGGAGCGCCGGATAGCTTTCAGGCGTGCGATGAAGAAGGCTGTGCAGACAACCATGTCTATGGGCGCGGAGGGCATTCGAATTCAATGCGCTGGTCGATTAGGTGGAACAGACATCGCTCGAACTGAGAAACAAAGAGAGGGTCGCGTTCCCCTTCATACCTTACGAGAAAATATCGACTATGGTTTTATTGAGGCACACACTGTTTATGGCATAATTGGGATAAAATGCTGGATTTGTCTTAAGGATGAAGATCGCATTTTCTAATTCGACTTATAATTTTTAATCTTTATTATTCACCATGTCCAAGCTTCTTCCAGCACGAACAAAGTATCGCAAGATACATAGAGGCAGAATTCGTGGTAATGCTACGCGAGGAACCACTGTTGCTTTTGGGGAGTATGGGATACAATCTCTTACTCGTGGTCGTATGACCTCTAACCAAATTGAGGCAGCCCGTGTTGCTGTCAATCGGCACCTTAAGCGTAAGGGCAAGGTGTGGATTCGCGTTTTTCCTCACAAGTCGGTCACAAAAAAACCTGCCGAAACTCGTCAAGGAAAGGGCAAGGGGCCCGTCGATCATTGGGTAGCTGTCATTCGTCCGGGTCATGTTTTGTTCGAAGTTGCCGGATGTTCACTCACCATCGCCCGACAAGCTCTTAGTCTCGCCGACGCTAAACTGCCCTTTCGCTGTCGTCTCGTTTCCCGCGTACAGAGCTTTTGATTTTTTTTAAGATTTTATTGTCATGAAGGTCGCCGAAATAAGAAAGCTCAGCACTCAGGAACTTGAAAAGAAGTTTCGGGACATAGGAGAAGAGTTAATGAATCTAAGACTACGAAAGCAGACTGGGCAGGTGGAAAAGCCTCACATGCTTTGCTCTTTGCGCCGAGAACGGGCTAGAATCAATACTATCTTGGTCGAAAAATTCGCTGCCGAAGCAATCCCTGATAATGCCTAATCTATTTATACCATGAGTGAAAGCCAAACACGTAACAATCGCAAGGAGCTTCTCGGCATCGTGCGTTCCAAGACTGGTGACAAGTCGCTCAAGGTGGTGTACGAATACAAAGTGCCTCATCCTCTGTACAAGAAGGAAATCCGCCGAAAAACTACAGTACATGCTCATGACGAAGAAAACCGAGCCGGCGTTGGCGACCGCGTTCGCATTATGGCGACCCGTCCTCTGAGTAAGCTTAAGCGTTGGCGAGTGGTTTCCATCGTGCATCGCGCCCCGGCCGCTGCCACCGCCTAATCTATTTCTTACTGTCATGATTCAATTACTTAGCCGCGTGGAGGTCGCCGATAATACGGGAGCAAAGAAAGCTCGTATGATTCGAAGGCTGGGACAGAACAAAAAAACGGCAAGCGTGGGCGATGTAATCGTTTGCCACATCAAAGAAAGTTCTACTGATTCAACTGTCAAGAAAGGTTCGGTTGTGAGAGCTGTTGTAGTTCGCACCAGAGCCCCGATCCGTCGACCCGATGGCAGTTACATTCGATTCGATGAAAATGCCGTGGTATTAGTTGGCAACGATGGAGTTCCTAGCGGCACTCGAATCTTCGGCCCCGTTGCTCGTGAACTGCGTTCTAAATTTATGAAAATCATTTCTCTCGCTCCGGAGGTTCTTTGATCATGGCAAAAATGATTAAAAGAGGAGATGAAGTTACCGTGATTGCCGGTGAACATAAGGACAGAAAAGGTAAAGTTCTCGAAGTTCTTCGGGCGAAGAATCGCATCATTGTAGAAGGTGTTAATCTTGTTAAGCATCACGAGCGCAAGACCCAGGATAACCCCGAGGGTTCAATTGTAGAAAGAGAAGCCTCTCTGCATTATTCCAACGTGATGCTTTCATCTCGCCACACCGAGCGAGTGGCAAGTCGAACTTCATAGATTTTTTTTCACTTCTAGACATGAGCCAAGCATTTCTACATAAACAATATTTGGAACAAGTTGCCCCAGCTTTGATGAAGGAGCTTGGGTATAAGAATATTCATCAAGTGCCCAAAGTACTTAAGGTTGTCCTGAACACTGGTTTTGGTGATGAGATGGACAAGGCTGGCTTGGAAGACTTACGGAAGGACTTTGCTTCCATTGCCGGACAATCTCCTGTGATATGCAAGGCTCGCATTAGTGTTTCCAATTTCAAGGTTCGTCAAGGGATGCCCGTTGGACTGATGGTTACCTTGCGAGGAGAGATAATGTGGGATTTTCTCTTTAGACTGCTCGCTATTTCATTGCCCAATATCCGAGACTTCAGAGGCGTATCATCACGGCTTGATGGCCATGGCAATTACACTCTCGGGATCACTGACCATAGTATTTTCCCCGAAATCAATGTCGAACGTCAGCGTACTAACATTGGCCTCGACATCAGCATTGTAACTTCTGCCGCGACCGACAAAGAGGGCCATGAACTACTTTCACATCTTGGGATGCCGTTCCGCAAGACTTCTTCCGATCAAAAAAATCAGGAAGATGCTGCCGCATAAATTTTTCATTACAATTATCCCTAAATAATTATGGCAAAAAAATCTACCATTGCTCGCAACAATAAGCGTATTCGATTGGTTGAGCGTTACGCTGCCAAGCGAGCTGCCCTCAAGGCCATAATGACTAACCCCGAGACTGATGTGGAGGATTTATACGCCGCCCAGTCTAAATTAGCCAAACTTCCGCGTAATTCGTCTCCCGTTCGAGTCTCTAGAAGATGTTCGTCTACGGGGAGACCGCGTGCCTTCATTCGGAAATTTGGTCTTTCTCGCATCACATTTCGAGAGATGGCTTTGCAAGGCAAGTTACCAGGCGTGATCAAGGCCTCGTGGTAAGTATTGTTAATCCCAACCAAGAGACTACAAAGATGTCAATCCATGATGCCATAGGTGATTTTATAACCGTTATTCGCAATGCCGGTAGCGTAGGCAAGGAATCTTGCGACTATCCACATTCAAAATTACGGGAGGGAATTGCCCGTATTCTTAAGGAGCGCGGTTTTGTCGAAAATTTCGGGGAAGGGATTGATGACAATGGCCGAAAAAGTATTCAGCTTCGACTTAAGTACGTAGAGGGAAACCATGCTATCAAAGGAATTTCTCGAGCTAGCACGCCTGGTCTTCGCTCTTATTGCGGTTACAGAGAAATTCCCCGGGTTCTTGACGGGTTGGGGATTTCGATCCTGAGTACGCCAAAGGGCTTGCTTGATGATTCTTCGGCACGCCGACAAAAGGTTGGCGGAGAAATTCTTTGCAATGTTTGGTAAACTCCACTCCCACTCTCTTTAATGAATCAAAGGACAATTTAGAAATGAGCAGGATAGGCAAATTGCCAATAAACATCCCTTCAGGCGTTGAAGTATCCGTTCAGGATAACCTCGTAAATGTTTCCGGCCCTAAGGGGAAACTTGAAAAGCATTTTTCCAAGCTGGCGCAAATTGCGGTGGAGGATAATGTAGTTACGGTTACTCCGGCCGACGATACTCGAACTGCTAGGGCAATGCATGGAACAACCCGTTCAATCATATCGAATATGGTCGATGGGGTGGTTAACTCTTATTCCAAGGATTTACTTATCGAAGGCGTGGGCTTTAGGGCCGCCGTCAAAGGCAACCTTGTCGACCTAGAATTAGGCTACTCGCATCCCATCGAATATCCGATACCTGAAGGTGTGACCGTTACCGTTTCCGACAATGTGAAAATACACGTGGAAGGTCCCGACAAGCAAAAGGTGGGTCAGGTAACTGCCGACATCAAGAGTTACTACCCGGTTGAGCCTTACAAAGGCAAGGGAGTGCGAATTGTTGGAGAGTTCGTTCGACGCAAGGAAGGCAAAAAATCAGCCTAGACATACTTAAGGGCATTTGAAGACATGAAACTTTCTAAGAAAAGGGAATTGAGACAGAAGCGTCGCTGGCGAATTCGAAAGAAGGTTCACGGCACTGCCGAAAGGCCTCGGTTGACCATATGTTTTACTAATAAAAACATACATGTGCAGTGCATCGATGATTCTGTCGCCAGAACCCTAGTTGCTTCTTCGACGAATGCTAACGACATGGTTGGCGTTTTGCCCAATCTTGATGGCTCGGCGAAATTGGGCAAAGTTTTTGCCGAAAGAGCAAAGACTGCAGGTGTTACGACTGTGGTTTTTGATCGTGCTGGTCGCAAATATCATGGCTGCGTTAAGGCTTTTGCGGAAGCTGTCCGAGCCGCGGGAATAGTATTTTAACCCTTTATAGTGAACGCTTGAAATGAGTAGCCAACCAAGATTTCCTCAACGTCGAAGAAAACCTGTTCCCGAAAAGGAAGAATCGGAATTCTTTGAAAAAGTAGTGCACATTAACCGTTGCTCCAAGGTCGTGAAGGGTGGGCGACGCTTCAGCTTTGCCGCACTTGTTGTCGTCGGTGATCAAAACGGCCGAGTTGGCTATGGCTATGGTAAAGCCCAAATGGTTCCCGATGCGATACGTAAGGGCACAGATCAAGCTCGTAAAGCCATGAAACTGTATTTTTTGTGCGGGGATACCATCCCTCACCATGTGCACGGGAAAGCCGATGGCGGGAGAGTGTTTTTACGACCGGCTAGACCTGGTACGGGTATTATTGCAGGTGGCGGAGTTCGAGCTGTGCTTGAAGCAGTTGGAATTAAAAACATCCTTTCCAAATCCATGGGTTCCAACAACCACTTGGCCGTAGTTACTGCTACAATTCAAGGTCTTCAACAGTTACGCACCGCGGAGGTAATTTCTTCTATTCGGGGCGAGGAAGTCAAAGGCATGTCAATGGTTTCATCAACAGTTCTCCCCTCCCCTTCTGAACCCGTCGATAATTCTAGCGATTCAACTGAAACTAGTCCATCGGACATCGAAAAGTAATTCAAATGAAGGAACATGCTATACCCGCGGGCGCTACTCATGCACGAAAACGTGTCGGTCGTGGCGAAGGAAATGGACGAGGTAAAACATGCGGCCGAGGTGAGAACGGAGCAAAATCTCGCTCGGGTTATTCCCTTAGACCTGGATTTGAAGGTGGTCAGATGCCCCTCTTTAGGAAACTTCCTCGCCGAGGCTTCAGCAACGCTCGCTTTCGGAAAGAGTACGCTCTTGTGAATGTCGGCGAATTGGAAAAGATCCAAGGAGATATTGTCGATCTTGATTCCGCTAAAGCGGCTGGCATCATCCGTTCAAACGCAATTTCCATTAAACTGCTGGGCAATGGTGAAGTAAAAAAATCTTACAAAGTCAAGGTTTGCAAATGCTCTTCATCCGCCGAAGAAAAAATAAAGGCTGCCGGGGGATCCGTCGAAACTAGTTCATAGTGTTCTGGACCTTACTAACTGTCTGAATTTCTATAGGCTTTCTCTTCTATTAAATGCTATCAGCGTTCACAAATTCGCTCAAAATACCTGAGCTTCGTCAGCGTATATTTTTTACGCTGGCTTTGTTATTTATTGCTCGAGTGGGTGCGAATGTACCGCTACCCGGAGTTGATCCTACCCCCATCCGCGACTTCTTTGAATGGCGAGCCTTGCAAAGCCAGGATGACGGAAACGATATTCTTGGCTTTTACAATATGTTCACTGGTGGTGCATTGCTTAATGGTGCCCTCTTTGCCTTGGGTATAATGCCATATATCAGTGCCTCAATTATAATGCAACTAATGGGTGCGGTTTTTCCGCAGCTTGCCCGTTTGCAACAGGAGGGTGAGCCCGGTCGTCAAAAAATTGCCCAATATACTCGCTACTTGACAATTGTAATTTGTTTAGTGCAGGGCGGATTGCTTGCATTGGCATTACGAGACAGTCCTGGTTCTCTGATTCAGGGTTTTAATCCCAATAGTCTTGGCTTGAGCGGTCAACCTTTCGGCGAAATAGTCGTTTCTCAATCCTCGATGTTTTTCGCCAACACCGTTGTCTTTCTTACCACTGGGACGATAATTTTGATGTGGCTTGGTGAGCAAATCACTCAAAGAGGAATCGGGAACGGAATCTCCCTTCTTATAACCGTAGGCATTTTGTCCGACCTTCCGAAGGCACTTGCGGATGCCTACGCATTGGTTTTCCAAGCTCCAGCTGGCGATAATTTAGTTTGGGTTAAAGCGCTCTTGATGGTTGGCCTTTTTCTCTTGGTTGTTGCCGGTGTAATTGCAGTTACGCAAGCTCAGCGTAAGATTCCGGTACAATATGCAAAGCGTGTGGTGGGGCGCAAGGTGTACGGTGGTCAAAGCTCCTTTTTGCCTCTAAAGGTAAATTATGCTGGCGTAATGCCTGTGATTTTCGCAAGTGCGATCCTGATGTTTCCTGCCCAGTTGCTTAGAACACTAGGTGCTGCAATGGCTGACAGTCCTACGGATTCAAACTGGGCATTAGATTTGGCAGCTATGTTTGCGGGCAGAGGCTTCTTGTATTACTCCGTTTATGCGGGTCTCATACTTGTCTTCAGTTACTTTTGGGTTTCGATTATGTTCAAACCTGTACAAATAGCCGATGATTTGAAGAAAAACGGTGGTTATGTTCCCGGAGTCCGGCCAGGTGAGCCTACTGCCCGATTTCTTGACTTTGTAATGACAAGGCTTACACTTGCAGGATCTATTTTTTTAACCCTAATCGCAGTCTTCCCTGACATTATTTTTAATTTTGCCGGCGTTTCATATAATGTCGCGACTTTCTTCGGGGGTACTGGTCTTCTCATTATTGTCGGTGTAGTGCTGGATACCATGCGACAAATAGAGACTTTCCTTCTTCAGCGTCACTACGATGGTTTTTTGCGTAAAGGTCGTTTGCGTGGGCGTAGCGCTTCCGTTCAGGGGCAAGGGATCGAGTCGCTCGAACTTAAAGAGTTTGAGGCTCAGTGGCGTCCTTTGATTTGGATTTCCGCTGTCCTTCTCATTCTTGGCTTAGCTGCTTCCTTTCTCAAGACATAACATTTTAAATTTCATTTTAACCACATAATTATCATGGCTCGCTTGCTTGGAGTAGACATCCCAAACCGTAAAAAAATAGAGTATTCGTTACGATACGTATATGGCATTGGTCCTACACGTTCGAAAAGTGTGCTCGAAGAAGCTGAAATCGATCCGAATCTGCGCACTCAGGATTTAAGTGAACAAGATTTAAGTAAAATAACGAACGTCATTCTTGAGCGGAAGTATTTAGTGGAGGGAGATCTTCGTCGAGATGTTACCGCTAACCTTAAAAGACTTCAGAGTATCCGTTCTTACCGTGGACTGCGCCATCAGCGCGGTTTGCCTGTACGTGGACAACGTACAATCACTAATGCCCGAACTAGAAAAGGTGGTCGCAAGACCGTGGGTGTCGTTCGCAATAAATAATACCCTTATACAACACCACTCCCATTAAGAATATTTTCTCATGAGTAAAGAAGAAGTAAAAGAAACTGTAAGCGACAAGGATAAGGAAAACTCCGCAGAACCTCATTCCAAGGCTTTGCCCGAAAGTGTTGAGGAAGTATCAGAGAAAGCTCCGGCAAGCGAAACTCCTGTTTCTGAAGCCGGGGGCAAAGATGTGGACGGCGGCGAAAACTCTTCGCCGAAAGAAAAAAAGGAAGAGACCGCCAAAGACTTGCTCGGAACAGATATCGAGGAGGTAAAGGTTCGCAAGGCTAAGCGAAGCAAGAACGTTACCTCGGGCATTTGTCACGTAACAGCTACTTTCAATAATACCAAAGTCACCTTTTCCGACCTTAAAGGCAATGTGGTCTCATGGTCGAGTTCCGGGAAGTGTAACTTCAGGGGTTCTCGAAAATCTACTGCTTATGCCGCTCAGGTTGTTACTCAAGATGCAGGTCGGGTTGCTATGTCTCACGGCATGAAGGAACTAATCGTAAAGATAAAAGGCCCAGGTATGGGTCGCGATTCCGCAGTGCGTTCCCTGCAAAGCCTCGGATTCAAGGTGTCGTCGATTATAGATGTGACTCCTGTTCCCCACAACGGATGTCGCCCCCCTAAGCGTCGTCGGGTTTAACTAATTTTCATTCACACTTTATTTAAGTCATGTCTCGTTACACTGGACCCACCACTCGCATTAATCGTCGCTTTGGTATGGCCTTGTTCCCTGCGAACAAGGCTTTCGAACGAAGAACCTACCCACCTGGTCAACACGGCAGGAACTTTCGCAGAAAGCTAAAGGACTACGGTGTCGGCTTAAACGAGAAACAGAAATTGCGCTACTCCTTTGGTCTAACTGAAAAGCAGTTTCGCAACACTTTTGAAAAGGCGAAGACCAAACCCGGAGTAACCGGGGAAGTTTTTCTCACCATGCTTGAGACCCGTTTGGACAATGTGGTATACCGCATGGGATTGGCGAGAACCCGTCAAGCAGCTCGACAATTCGTCAATCATGGCCACATGCTCGTTAATGGGAAAAAAGTAGATGTTCCAAACTTTCATGTTTCGGCTGGAGATGTTGTCGGCGTTCGTGAAAAAACATCTTCACGGCAACTCGCAACTCGCAACCTCGAAGATGCGCAATATCGCCCCACCCCTGGTTGGGTGACTGTAAACGTAGATTCTCTTCAGGGAACCGTGGATCGCCTCCCGGATCCGGAGGAACTCGACCAGAGCATTAACGTGCAACTGGTTGTTGAATTTTACAGTCGCTAAATCTTACCGACTTCAAACAGATCATATTTTTAACAACTGATACTTATTATGGCCAAGCGACTTGGAAAGTTCGAACTCCCAAACCGTCTCATCAAGGAGGAGGAATCCTCAACCGACGTTTACGCGAAATTCATAGCCGAACCATTTGAGTCCGGCTATGGGCACACCATCGGCAACGCCTTTCGTCGCGTATTGCTGAGCTCAATTGAAGGAGCAGCTATTTCGACGTTGAAGCTTGATCAAGCTCAGCATGAATTTCAAAGCTTGGATGGCATTTGCGAGGATGTTTGCGACATTGTACTTAACCTGAAAAGAGTTCTTCTGGTTTGCCACAAAACAGAACCTTTTGAGCTCACTCTCGATATAGAAAAAGAAGGTGAGATTACAGCTGCCGACATTGCTCCCGTTGATGGCGTTGAAGTTATAAACCCTAAGCAAATAATCCTCACAACAGATCGCAAGTTGCGAGTACAGGCGGAGATGACCGTTACGATGGGTCGCGGGTTTTGCCTCGGAGAGGACAATAAGAGTGAAGACCAGCCTCTCGGGGTAATTAACATCGATGCTTTATATAGTCCGGTTAAGCTCGTCAAATACGATGTTCAGAATACCCGAGTCGGCCAAATAACCGACTATGATAAGCTTATTTTGGAAGTGCATACGGACGGTCGCATTACACCTGACGATGCACTCAAGCAATCTGCGGCAATACTCCGTCATCACCTTGATGTTTTTGAGGAAATCAGTGACGATGAAATTCAGTTTGAAAGTCAAACTAAGGAAGTTAGCGAAGAACAAAATCGCTTGCGCAATTTGCTTAGTATGAGCGTGAATGAAATCGAACTTTCCGTTCGTGCTGCGAATTGTCTTAACAATGCCAATATTACAACAGTTGGCGAGTTAGCCACCAAGTCTGAGCCCGATATGCTTAAATACCGCAACTTCGGCAAAAAATCTCTAAACGAAATCAAACAGAAACTCGAGCAACTCGGCTTGTCCTTGGGCATGAAGTTTGAAAATCGCTTGCTTGAACCTTTTGCCAACTAATACCTTTTACATTCTTTCCCATGCGCCACTCAAAGCATAAGCATCTTCTCGGGGTCAAGTCTGCCCATCGACTCTCCTTGATGGCGAATATGTGCTGTGCCCTTATTGAAAATGGGCGTATCCGCACAACTTTGGCCAAAGCCAAAGCCTTGAGACCTTCGATCGAGAAAATTATCACCTTGGCGAAAAAAGCTCATCTTTCAGAAGATGCTGCCAAGAAAGTTCATTATCGCCGGTTGGCTATCGCTCGTCTTAGGAATAAGAAATTCGTTCAAAAGCTCTTTGATGAGCTTGCCGAGGATTTTGTGAATCGCACTGGTGGTTACACCCGTATTTATAAGCTCGCAATTCCTCGTCTTGGAGATGCCGCAGACATGGCTATTATCGAATTCGTCAAAGCTTCCGATAAAGGTTATGGCAAAAGAAAAGGAAGCGGCAAAAAGACCGACAAGAAATCCAAGTCTTCGAAGCCAAAGCAAAAGAAAGCTGAAAAAGAAGAAACCGAGGAGGTTGCAGATTTTGTCGTCGAAGATACTGCCGCGGTGGGGGAATCTGCTGCCGCAGTCCCTGCCGAAGGAAACATTACTGATTTAGATGCTGATCAAGAGTCGGAAGAAGAAACAACTTCTGACATGACCGGCACAACTGAAGAAACTGTATCCGAAGATGTTTCTTCTGAATCCTCTGAAGATGCTGCGGACGAGCCAGACGAAAAACTGGCGGATGATACTTTCGAGGACTCCGGCGACTCCAAAGGCAATAGCAAAAGGGATTAACGTGGACTCTTCGGGGCGATCAATCTTACGGTTACATCCATGAATTCGTTGATTCACTTCCCTTTTATCTGGATGAATATACTGTGCGTTTCAGGTTTTATTATCGGAATTTTTTATCTTTGGATTAATTACGAAAATCGGGACGATAAAAAATACCGTAAAATGGCTGCGCAATCGCTTTTTCACTGTGTAAATTGTGGCGAATTGTTCCAAACCCTAGGCCATAGAGAAACCGCAGATTGTCCTGCCTGCAATAAGAATAACTTGCGTCTGCGTTTCTGATTAGTCAGGAACGGTTTCCCATGCCGCAAACCATTATTGTTCTCGATTTCGGATCGCAATACACGCAGGTCATTGCCCGACGCATTCGCGAGGCGAATGTTTTCTCTAAAGTCCTCCCTTTTGACACTCCCGTTAAACAACTGGAGAAGCTTTCCCCGTCTGGCATTATTCTTTCCGGTGGTCCAGCCAGTGTTCTGGCGAAGGATGCTCCCAAGCCCGATCCTGCCTTGTTTCGTATGGGATTACCTGTTCTCGGGATATGTTATGGCTTGCAACTCATGGGCAACATGCTCGGAGGAAAAGCTGAAACCAGCGATCTGAGAGAATACGGTCGAGGGGAACTTAAAACGATCAGAAAGGGAGGGCTGTTTAAGGGACTTCCACCGAAATTTATTGTTTGGAATTCTCACGGAGACCGTCTCTCGAAACTTCCGAAAGGTTTTAGAGCAGTGGCTTCCTCCGAAAATTCCGAGTTTGCCGCGATTGAAGATCCCAAACGACGCTTTTATGGCCTCCAATTTCATCCCGAGGTTGAGCATACGGATGGAGGGAGGGAACTGCTCCACAATTTCCTTCAAAAAATTTGTAGATGTAAGGCCGATTGGCGTCTCGATGACTTTACCAAGAAAACGATCTTGGACCTTCGCGATGTCGTTGGCGACAAGCGAGTTCTTCTCGGTCTCAGTGGCGGAGTGGATTCCTCGGTTGCGGCAGCTATTCTTCATCGGGCGATAGGCGAAAATCTCACATGCGTCTTTGTCGATAACGGTCTTCTTCGTCTTAATGAGCGAAGTGAAGTCGAACAACTGTTTAGAGATAACTTTCCCTCGCGCCTCAAGGTGATTAACGCTTCATCTCTTTTCCTGAAGAGGCTGAAGGGGGTTTCTGACCCCGAACGCAAAAGAAAAATCATCGGAAAAACCTTTATTGAAGTTTTTGATAATGCCGTCAAAAGCATTGGCTGCGTCGAATTTTTGGCTCAAGGAACTCTCTATCCGGATGTCATTGAAAGCATTCCGATTTCCGGTAATCCGGCTGCTGTCATCAAAAGTCATCACAATGTGGGTGGACTGCCCAAGAAAATGAAGCTCAAATTGATCGAGCCTCTTCGTGAGCTTTTTAAAGACGAAGTCCGTGAAGTTGGTGTTGGCTTGGGGTTGCCGAAAGATGTTCTTTATCGGCATCCCTTTCCTGGACCGGGATTGGCCGTGCGTATCGTTGGCGAAGTTACCCGACCCCGTTTGCGCGTTCTCCGTGAAGCTGATGCGATTTTTCAGGAAGAGTTGTTCAACTCTCGGCAATACTATAAACTTTGGCAGGCATTTTGCGTGTTCCTGCCAGTCCGGAGCGTGGGGGTCATGGGGGACGAACGAACCTACGAAAACGTCATTGCAATTCGGGCCGTAACTAGTAGCGATGCGATGACTGCCGATTGGGCAAAGTTGCCCGACAAGCTATTGCGCACGGTCTCAAATCGAATAATCAATGAAGTTAAGGGAGCAAATCGGGTTGTCTACGATGTAAGTTCTAAACCACCCAGCACTATAGAATGGGAGTAAGCAATCCTCCTAGTACAAGCCTTTTCGAAATGCAGCATCTAGACGGGGAAGATTCAGAGTTGTTTGACAAGCTCGCGTCAATCTCGAGTTCATCTCGAAATCCTGAAGTAGAGAGTGCAGTGGCCTCCATTTTGAAAAAGGTTTGTGACGAGGGTGACGACGGACTGTTGTCTTTTACCTCTCATTTTGACCGAGTTTCCCTGTCTTCCGTCGAGCAGTGCGTAACTGCATCGGAATTCAGCCAGGCGAAAGAAGCTCTCGAGTCGCGGGATCGATCAGCAATCGAGGAAGCAATCGAAAATGTTCGTGCATTCCATTCTCATTGTCAAAGCAAAGACTGGATGTCTACCAATTCGCATGGCGGTGCCGTTGGCGAGCGATACTATCCTTTGCGGCGAGTTGGAATTTATGTGCCTGGCGGTCAAGTGCCTTTAGTTTCTACTGTTATAATGACGACAGTCTTAGCCAAAGCCGCAGGTGTTCCCGAGATAGCCGTTACCACACCGCCGAGACCTGATGGAACGATTGCACCGCCTTTGCTTGCCGCCCTTTCTCTTTGTGGGGTGGAGGAGGTTTACAAGGCGGGGGGTGCACAAGCTGTGGCCGCACTTGCCTATGGTACAGAAACGATTGCTCCCGTTGATAAAATCTTAGGTCCGGGCAATGCCTATGTGAATGAGGCGAAGCGGCAGGTTTTCGGTACGGTCGGCATAGACCTTTTGCCCGGACCGAGCGAGGTAATGGTCGTCGCTGATGAGACTGCCCGCCCTGCTTATGTCGCTGCCGCGCTTTTGGCTCAAGCTGAACATGGTTCCGGCAAGGAAAATGTGTTTCTTGTTTGTTTGGACGAAAACATTCTTCAACTATCCCTTGCCGAGACAGAAAAACAATTGGAAATCCTT
Source organism: uncultured Opitutales bacterium (assembly GCA_905612515.1). Taxonomy (GTDB): domain Bacteria; phylum Verrucomicrobiota; class Verrucomicrobiia; order Opitutales; family Seribacteraceae. The sequence goes on from CAJQSI010000011.1 coordinate 21,227, forward strand.
TCTCGCCGAGATGCTATTCGTAGCGTTCTCAAAACTGGGTTATTCGCTATTCGGGTTAGCTCCGAAAAACGAGCTTTTGAAGTGGCTAACTTCGTAGCTCCGGAACATTTGGAACTACAGATAGACGATTCAAAGGTTGAACGCTTTACTTCCTCAATTACTACCGCAGGCTCTATTCTTCAAGGGCATTACACCCCAACGGTGTTAGGAGATTTTGCGGCAGGGCCTAGTCACGTTCTGCCTACGGGCCGAACCTCTCGTTTCTCTGCAGGTTTGCGTCTTAGCGATTTCTTTCGTCGCTCCAGCATCGTACGCTACGACCTTGAGGCTCTTCGTAAGGCCGATGAAGTGATCTCTCGTTTTTCCGCCATGGAAGAGTTGGATGCGCACGGTCGCTCTCTGTCGATCCGCTTCGAAAACTTTCACTAAAAGTGTCCTCTCCAGTTTCGCGCGTCCTGCCCCACATACAGGTGCATTCCGGCTATGTTCCCGGCGAGCAACCTTTGGGAAGGCAAGAAGTAATCAAGCTTAACACCAACGAAAACCCCTACCCGCCCTCACCGCATGTTGTTGCCGCGATAAATGACGAAATTTCCAAACTTCGTTTATATCCGAACCCAACTTCTTTGCCACTCCGAGAAGCAATCGCTGATCTGCATGATCTGGAACCGAATCAAGTATTAGTAGGAAATGGATCCGATGATATCTTGAACCTTTGTGCCCGTTGTTTTGCGGATCACGATCATCCCGTGGGCACGACTTCTCCTAGCTATTCTCTGTATTCAGTTCTTGCTTCACTTCAACATGCTCCACTTGTTGAAGTTCCTTTTCTGGAGGGGTTTGGGTTGGATGTGTCCAACCTCCTTGCTTGCGGAGCCAATTTATTTTATCTCACAACCCCCAACGCGCCTTCGGGGACGGCTTTTACCAACGATTTTCTAAGTGCTTTTCATAATGGTTTTCCTGGGATTCTCGTTGCCGACGAAGCTTATGCCGACTTTGCGCCACACAATGCCGTAGGGTTGCTTGCCGACTGTCCTCGTCTGATCATCACGCGAACTCTCTCGAAGTCTTACGGGTTAGCCGGGCTACGAGTCGGGTATGCTCTTGGAGATTCTGGGCTTATCGAGGTTCTTAACAAGGCTCGCGAAGTCTACAATGTCGATAGGCTTGCCCAAGCTGCGGCAATTGCTTCAATCCGAGATCAATCTTATTTCCGAGAAACAACGGGGAAAATTAAAGCGACTCGCAAAAATACGCTGGATGACTTTCGCTCCCGCAACTGGAAAACCTACGAGAGTGCCGCCAACTTTCTTTTTACTGAGCCAAGCACGATGAGCGGCGAGGTCGGTCTTGAAGTAGCGGAAACCCTTTTCTGCCATCTCAAGCAAAATGGTATCCTTGTTCGCCACTTTCCCAATCATTCTTTGACTTCTTCGTTCTTACGCATCAGTATTGGACGGGAGGATGAAATGATCATGTTGAAGGAGATTCTAAGGAAATGGAAAACACACGAATAGGTGAAGTTTCGCGGGAGACTAATGAAACCTGCGTTAATCTCTCTTTGAATCTCGACGGAGAGGGTAAGGGGGACATCAATACAGGTGCTCCCTTCTTTGACCATATGCTGGAGCTTTTTGCCCGTCATGGCTTCTTCGACCTCTCGGTGGATGCCCGAGGCGACGTAGAAGTGGACTACCATCATCTTGTGGAGGATACGGGTTTGGCCCTAGGTCGGGCAGTGCGTAAGGCATTGGGCAACCGTGCCGGCATTACTCGCTACGGTTTCTTTGTCTTACCCATGGACGAAACTCTCGTAACTATCTCCTTGGATCTGAGCAACCGTCCATACCTAGTTTATAATGCCGAGCTTCCCGTCACTTTTGTTCGCGACTTCAATGTGAATTTGTTCAAGGAATTTTTTCAGGCTTTTGCCAATGAAGCAGGAGCCAACCTTCATGTTCGCCTCGAGTATGGTGAAGAACCGCACCATGTGGTGGAAGCGGTTTTCAAGGGATTTGCCCGCGCTCTAGACGCGGCTACACATCATGAACCTCGTCTCGAGGGAGCGATACCCTCAACCAAGGGTACGCTTTCCGAGTGAAGTTCTATTGCGACTTGCCATAGCACGTGTGATGACGGGGCAGAAGTTGGCCGTAATCGATTACGGCACAGGCAACATTCGAAGCGTCGTGAAGGCTTTCGAGAACTTGGGTTCCGAGGTGATTTTGGCAACCAGTCCTTCCACTGCAGAAACTGCATCAGCTCTAGTATTTCCCGGGCAAGGTTGTTTCCCCGATTGCATGGGTGCTTTAAAGAGCAGTGGATTCGATGTCCTCTTGAAGGAATGGATTGCAGCGGATAGGCCCTTTTTCGGAATTTGCCTAGGTCTACAAGTGCTTTTTGAATGGTCGGAAGAGGGCAATGCTTCGGGTCTTTCCATCTTTCCAGGAAAGGTGTCTAGATTTTGTCTACCTGCAGAATTCAAGGTGCCTCATATGGGCTGGAATAGCCTAGTGTTTTCGGAAACTGCTCCCAAGTGGTTACGGACCGGATTGGCTGATGGAGACCAGTTTTACTTCGTTCACAGTTACCGAGTGGAACCTGCGAACGATGATATAGTTTTCTCACGAACTGATTATGGCGGAGAGTTCGTCAGTGGTATTACTTCGAAAAATTGTCATGCTACGCAGTTTCATCCCGAAAAAAGTCAGGCAAAAGGATTGCAAATCTACCGAAATTTTCTTGATAATGTAAACCATCCCTAATCTCGCGGCAGGCTACCCTGTGGTTCTGCTTTTTGTTTTTCCGCTTATCCTTTTTTGCCTCATGGAAGATTCGGCTACTATTCGTATCGGCAACGATAATTACGACCTATCAATTATTACAGGAACGGAGGACGAGAGTGCCATAGACGTTCGGTCTTTTCGCAAGCAGAGTGGTCTCATTACCTTTGACGATGGTTACGGCAATACCGGTTCTTGCGAAAGCAAGGTCACGTTTATAGACGGCGACAAGGGCATTCTTCGCTACAGAGGTTATCCCATCGAAGAATTAGCCGAAAAATCAACTTTTCTCGAATCCGCCTATCTCGTTATCTATGGGGAGCTTCCAAACCACGACCAATTGCAGGCTTTTCGCCAACGCGTTTCTGCAGCTGGCGTTCTTCCCGAATCGGTAGCTAGCGTCATAGAGGCCTTTCCTCAGGACGCTCACCCTATGGCGGTTCTTTCGGCCGGTATTCATGCGCTCGGCACCTGCCATCCCGACAAGATTACGAATGACCGAGTCAAAGACTTGGGAGCCTTCGACGAATCTGCAGCAATCATTATTTCGGCGATTCGGAAGATTGCCGCCCGGCACCACCGATCCCGCATGGGGCTAGCGCCTATCAAAAGCAATCCGGAGAAGACTTACTGCGAGAATTTTCTCTCCATGATGTTTTCCAAGACCGACAACGGTGAAGCTGTCCCTCCCGCAGTAAGTAAAGCCTTGGATCTCATTTTTCTTCTGCATGCCGATCATGAGCAAAATTGTTCCACTTCCACTGGCCGAATGATTGCATCAGGCGGGGCGAACCCCTTCGCTTCTCTTGCCGGTGCGGTATGTGCCCTGTGGGGTCCTCTTCATGGAGGGGCCAACATGGCTGTCATCAAAATGCTCGACGAGATTCATGAGTCCGGCGATGACGGTTCGCGTTTCATTCTTGCGGCCAAGGAAGGCAAAACTCGCCTTATGGGTTTTGGGCATCGAGTCTACCGAAATTACGATCCTCGCGCAAAAATCCTGAAAGGCGCCTGCGACAGCGCACTTGAAGCTTTAGGTGTTTCTTCCCCAATTTTGGATATCGCCCGCCACCTTGAAGAGGTGGCATTGCAGGACGAGTACTTCATTAAGCGAAAGCTGTATCCAAACGTCGATTTTTACAGCGGCATCATCCTCCAAGCTTTAGGATTTCCCACGGATATGTTTACGGTCCTTTTCGCTATCGGTCGGGCTCCCGGATGGCTTGCCCATTGGAAGGAAATTGCCGAGAGTGGTGGCAAAATCCATCGCCCTCGCCAAATTTACCAAGGTGCCACTGAGCGAGTTTACCTTCCATTGGAAGAGCGCTAAAGCCCTGCATTTATTTATTTATAGATACCTGTTCAGCACCAACGAGAACTTCCTCAATGGCTAGTCCTGCGTGGGACTTGATACCTTTTATCAATTTCCAAAAGGCAAAAGCGGTAACGATCATGCAAGGTATGCTGATAATCGGGAAACTCCATGTCATCATTGAGCCAACCTCATCGTTGAAGGCGGCCTTGTTTATATGTGGTTCCGTCTTAACGATGATTCTCGCAAGAGCATAGTTGAGAATGGCGCTTAGAATGAAGGTTGATGCAATGTACCAAGTGCACTGGGCCAACAGCCTGTCGAACTTGGCTTTTGCGGAGCGTTCTTCCAAAGCGGTTTCCACCCGATCCACGTTAATCACGTCGGGATTGTATAAAAACAACTTTACGAGAGGCTTTTTCGTGTTGAGCGTGGCCACGGTCAATATGGCAAAAATGGCCGGAAGGGCTGCTTCTTTTATCGCGAACATCGCGACTGTGGCACCTGGAACGAGTCCTATGCCGCCGGTAAGGAATGCACTCACGGCACCCAAAATGGAAATGATGTTCCAGCGCTTGCGACGGAGCAGATCCCATGTGCCATATCCTATGGGGAATAAGACTGCCAAGACTAGAATGACTGAACCCACCAGTGGCCCATCGCTGGGTGCGTCAAGCAACCCCGCAAGCGGCTCTCCGAGCCAATCGTCTCCTTTTCGGAGGATTAAGATAGGCAGAATTAGATTGAATCCGAAATTCAGCCAAATATTTTCCCGTTTTGGTTTTTGCATCTGATGTTGGTTTCTATGAAATATTGTGTTTGTCGGGAAGATTCGATATCATCGCGAGCCTTTCTTTCAATGTGACAAAAGCAAGCTCAATTCGTTGTCTGGTTACGGCGGGACCCACTAGAGAATGGTTGGATCCCGTCCGTTTCCTCTCGAACCCGTCCACGGGCAAGATGGGTTTTGCCGTAGCCGATGCAGCTCGTGAACGTGGCTGGGAAGTAGATTTGATTAGCGGACCGGTCACTCTTGACCTAAAGTCCGGCGTGAGACAGACGTTTGTAGAAACCGCCGATGAGATGCTTGCCGCTTGCCTTGACATTTTTGCATCATGCGACTTCATGATAATGACAGCCGCCGTCTGCGACCACAAACCTGCTCTCGTGGCTAAAAGTAAACTCAAGAAAGGTGAAATGAGCATGATTTTGGAACTGGAGCAGACTCCCGACATTTTGGCGGAACTTGGTCGCCGCAAAGCTTCAGGTCAAAACCTCGTTGGCTTTGCCGCTGAGACAAACGATTGCTTGAGTAATGGAGAGCGAAAGCTTCGTGAAAAGAATCTTGATTGGATCGTAGTGAACGACGTGTCATCGCCCGCGCGTGGATTCGCATCCGATTTTAACGAGGTTACTTTGCTTGGAAGAAATGGGGAGATCGTCCCCATCGATCTCGCCCCGAAGATTGAAGTAGCCCGTATCCTTTTGGAAAGGATAGATTCGTGAAACCTCGCCGAAGTCCACTTGATCGTGTCCTTGGACGCATTGAAGATCTGGACGAGGTAAATCTTGGCATTTTGGTGCAAAAGCTTGCCAAGGAGCGGCGGTTATTGGAAACCATATTCGATGTTATACGTGATGGCATTTTGGTTCTAGATGGCGCGGGTTCTATTCAGTACGCGAACCTGCAAGGTCGACGCCTAATTGGATTGAAGGAAAGTGCAGTCGGCAAAGTCAAGGTGGCTCGAGCCGCACCCGAGATTGCACGAGCATTGGGGCTTGATCGTAAGACCGGGTTTCCTGAAGCGGAGGTAATTACCCGGGAGTTAAGCATTTCTTATCCCGAATATCGCTATGTTCGGCTCTATGCCGTCCCCATCGACAGCGAGGACAATCTTGAAGCAATCAAACATTCTCGCAGTCTTGCAGTTGTGTTGTCTGATGTTACGGAGGACAAGGTGTCCACCGAGGAGTTGATCGAGAGTGAAAAGATAGCGAGCGTAATGAACTTGGCGGCCGGAGTTGCTCACGAACTCGGGAATCCTCTCAACTCCATTAATATTCATCTGCAGCTAATGATGCGCCGTCTTGATGAAGTAGCCGAAAACGAAAAACTGGAAAAGTCCCTCGGCGCCTGTGTGAAAGAGGTGGAGCGCCTGGATGGCATCATTGCCCATTTTCTTGAGGCGATTCGCCCTTCCGAACCTGATTTTCGTGAAACCAACCTACTTGAGTTGCTAGAAGAATCTTTGCGAGGCCGAGAAGAGGAATTTAAAGCCCGCAAGGTAAGCATTCAAGTGGAAGAGGGCGCGAAAACACCTTTCGTTTTTGCAGATCCGGACCAATTGAAACAGGTTTTTTTCAATGTGATTGGCAACGCGATCGACGCTATGGGGAAGCAGCCAAAGTTAAGCATCGTTACTCGCGGAGATGATGAAAATGTTTACATACAGTTTGTCGACTCGGGGGTCGGCATTGCGAAGGAAGACATTCCCAAGGTGTTCGAGCCCTATTACACCACGAAAAAAAACGGTCACGGCATAGGGATGATGATCGTCTATCGTATTATGCGAGATCATGGTGGTGACGTAGGCATCGACAGCAAACCAGGTGCGGGCACTATTGTGACCCTCCGTTTTCCAAGAAAAGATCGACGAATGAAGCTGCTTGAGGAGCAGTGAAATATACTTATATAATTCCGCCTAAATTATTTAGAAATGCCTGCAACAATCCTCATCGTTGACGACGAGCAACACACCCGCGAAGGTCTGGAGTTAGCTCTTGAAGATAAATTCGACGTATACTTGGCTTCGGATCCCGAGGAAGCGTTCAACCTACTGGCTGCCGAGAAATTCGATATCGTTCTGACCGATCTTCGCATGTCCGGATCTTCCGGAATGAGCGTTATCGATCATGCCATTCGGCTGCCGAACAGGCCTGTGTGCATAATGATGACGGCCTATGGAGACGTAGACGTTGCCGTGGAAGCCATGAAACGGGGAGCTTTTGATTTTCTCTCCAAACCTTTGAACTTGGAGAAATTGGAAATCCTTATTCGCCGCGGTCTTGATTCTCGGAATTTAAAAGAGGAAAATGCAGATCTTCATCGTCGCCTAGATAAGAAATACAGTTTTGATGGCATCTTGGGTGAGTCTTCGGCTCTTGAGGAGGTGTTGGAGAAGGTGAGGCTGGTCGCCCCTTCCAAAGCTTCCGTTTTGCTTCAAGGTGAAACCGGTACGGGCAAAGAACTGATTGCTCAAGCCATTCATCAAAACAGCGACTGCGCTCGGGGCCCATTCGTCCCCGTCCACTGCGCAGCTCTTCCTGCGAACCTTTTGGAAAGTGAATTGTTCGGACATGAGAAAGGTGCTTTCACAGGAGCTACCGAACGGCGTATCGGTCGTTTTGAGGCGGCGGACAAGGGAACTCTTTTTTTAGATGAAATTGGAGAAATCGATCCTTCCACTCAAGTTAAGCTACTTCGCTTTCTAGAATCCAAAACAATTGAGCGTCTTGGCAGTATGAAGCCGATTGCCGTGAATGCGCGACTTGTTTGCGCCACGAATCGGAATCTCGAAAAAATGGTCAAGAAAGGCGAGTTTCGGGACGATTTGTTTTACCGGCTCAACGTTATTCGAATCCAACTTCCCTCGCTTCGAGAACGTGCAGACGACGTGCCAATCCTCCTTAACCATTTTTTGGAAGAGTTTGCCGAGGAAAACGGTTTGACTACCCCTATTCCCAGTGATCAGGCACTATCCATCCTTCGTTCCTATTCGTGGCCGGGCAATATCAGGGAGTTGCGAAACTTTTGTGAGAATATGGTCGTGCTGAAGAGAGGAAGCGAAATTACCGAGTATGATCTGGATCCCCGTTTCTCCGCACCTACCGATCTTCTTGCAGATGAACGCCCGCCAGGAGAGAATCTTTCGGTGGAGGAAAATGAAAAACGTCTCCTTCGCAACGCCTTGGTTCGTTCGGGAGGTAATCGTACGAAGGCCGCTGCACTAATGGGAGTGAGTCGTCGAACGCTTCACCGAAAATTAGACCGTTGGCCTGAATTGGATGTGCGAGAAGCGTAGCCAACCTTAGCAAAAATAGGTGGCTGCCCGGGCTGGATTCGAACCAGCGACCAAGTGATTAACAGTCACCTGCTCTGCCACTGAGCTACCGGGCATCAAACAATAATAATATGCTGATAACTCTATTGGTGTCAATGCCGTGCTGCGACTCAATTTCTTCTCAAATGGTCGTCAGGCCTATTGATAATGATTCTTCCTCTGCAGTTGCATGCCGTTGCGATCAAGGTCAATAATTAGCCATATTGTTTAAGCAAGTGTCCAAGATGTTCTCCATTACATGACAACGAGCCGCCAATTAGCTGTCGATCGTCGGACCTTTCTTGCCGCAAGTGGTTTGGGTATTGGTTCTCTCATGCCGGGGTGTGCGCGGCAGTGGTCTGAAACTCAACCGCAAAAGGCTAGAAGCTCGAAGGCACGAGTTTCACGCTTTGTCGACGCTCACGTTCATTTTTACGATCCTGACCGCAAAGGCGGAGTGGTTTGGCCCGAGGAGAAGGACAAACTCCTTTATCGTACTGTTCTGCCTAAGGATTTCTTGAAGACTGCTGAATTTCATGGCGTACGAGAATCAATCTTGGTTGAAGCTTCACCTCGAATAGAGGATAATCAATGGCTTCTCGATCTCGCGGATGAAAGTCCATCTATCCTTGGCGTTGTGGGTAATTTGCCGGTAGGCGACCTCGAGTTCCGGGGGCATCTAGAACTATTCGCGAAAAACCCTCTCTTTCGAGGAATTCGTATCCGAGAAAAGGAGTTGGTTGACTTTTCGGGTGCTTCTTATGTCGAGGATTTGCGGCATATCGCGACTCAGGGGCTTAGCGTAGATGTCTTAGGTGGACCCGCCATGCTGCCGAACATTGTGAAGTTGGCGGAAACCGTGCCTACTTTGCGGATCATCATCAACCATTTCCCCTTTGACGCCTCAACGGATTTATTTGTGCGGGATGCTGCCGAACGGGCTATGGAAAATCTGGCTACCAGACCAAATGTCTTTGCAAAGGTTTCAAACATCGTAAGAAAACTTGCTCCGGAATTCCAACACGCGGCCACTTATCGATCACGATTGGATCATCTCTGGAAGACCTTTGGGGAGAATCGCCTCCTATACGGGAGCAATTGGCCTGTGAGCGATCATATAGCTCCATACTCTACGGCAATCGATATTTTGAAGGAATATCTTGCCGAAATGCCCTCCGAGCAGTCGGAAAAGTTTTTCTGGAGAAATTCGCGGGTAGCCTACAACTGGAAAGAAAGAGGATGAACTTTCGTTACTCCTATTTTTCAGACCTTACTGGTTGGCCGAGAATGTCTTCCAGGGCGAGGTGAGCGGATTGGAATTGGTATCTGGCCTCGAGGAGTTTGCGACGGACTTCGAAGAGTCCGATGCGAAGAAGGTTTCGTGAGACAGGGTCGATGCCTTGCCCATTTGGGCTTTCCTCGAGGGCAGGAGCAAACTCGCTTTCGAGGTTTGCAGAAGAGGTTTCGTGCTCGGCGAGTTGCTGCGAGGCGGCTCGGTAATCACGTAGAGTGGTGGCAAGTGTGAGGCGGAGGTCACGGCGAGCAAGGCGTTGGATGGCGAGATTTTCGTGCAATTCGGCGGTGGCGGCTTGAATGTCGGCCCGATGTCCCCACATGGGAATCTCTATGCCGAGGAGAACGCCCCACTGGTCGGAGTCGGATGAGATGCGCCGATCATGTTCGATATTACCCTGAAGGAAGGAGAACCAAGGGATACGGCGAGCCTCGGCTTGATGGATGCGGGCTCGGGCGGCTTCACCTTCATGTTCGAGTGAGATTAGCTCGGGGCGTCCCAGAGTGGCAGTGGGAAATAGGTTATTTAGGGTGAGGGTGGAAGTGTTTTCATCTGGTTTGGTGAAAGAGGTTACTAGATTTACGGGTGTGTCATCGGGTTGGGCGAGGAGTGCGAGTAATGTGGCGGAAACGCTTTCGTAGGTTCGATCGGCTTCGGAAGCCTCGGCGAGAGTTTCGTAGTCCTCGAGTCGACTTTCAAGAGCTTTTGGGAGGGTGAGCTGGCCTGCGGCGACAAGGATGTCGTGGGCTGTACGGATGGCCGCTTGGGTTTCGGCGATTTCGCGGGCGAGGAGTGCGTCTTTTTTTCGATAAAGAGTTTCAAAGTAAAGCCGCTTGACCTCGTTGGAAAGGATGTTTTCAGTCAGCTTGAGCTGTATGCGTGCGACTTCGGTTCGGGCTTGGCCTTCTTCCTCCAGAGCCTTTGTTTCCCATGGGTTGTTCAGACGAAAGCGCAGGGCATATTCTTGGCTGGATTCACCTGCGAGACGACCCTCGTCGTGGCGAAGTCGAAGCTCGGGGGCAGGCATGGTGCCGATGGCGCGAAGGCGGGCGCGGACGGATGCTATGCGGGTGCGGGGAGCATCAAGGTTTTCGGTGTTATCCCTCGCCAGTTCGAGGGCTTGTTCAAGTGAAAGATTCCGAGATGCGTTAGCATCTTGGGCGTGAACGAGTGGTGCGGAAAAAATGCAGAATGTGAAGATTGCTGCGCGTACGAGACCTTTCATCAAAAGATTCAGGAACCCCGGAGGAAGCCGAAAAAACCTATCGAGGTGGTTTCGATGACGACCCATTCGCCGGGGACGAGGGCATCGTGATCTTGGCCCGTGATGGATCGGAGTTGGATGTTGCGTCCGCGAGCCATGCGATTGGGGGCGTTGCGGACGCGCCCAGGGAAGTTGAGTATGTGAGGGGTAACGGAGACGACCTCCATTCGGATTTGGGCAGAAGGGTTGGTTTCCGAGTATACGACTAGTTCGTCGCCAACGGTGGGTTGCAGGTGGGCGAAACGTTCGGGTTGAAAGCCCATGACCCGCTTGACTTCCTTACCGTTGGCAGGGTCGTATTCCTTAATAATAAGGCGGGCCATTGGTTCTCCGGCGGAGACATTTTCGCCTCTTTGGAAGGAGAGCTCGGCTACCACGCCGTCGTTGGCGGCTTTGAGGAAGCAGTGTTCACGACGTTGCTCTAGGAGAGCGAGGCGGTTGTTGCCGGGGCGTTCGATTGTGTGTACTTCAGCAAGACGTGCGATGGAATCTTCCAGGTCTGCCTTCACTTTAGAGATGAGTGAGGGATGCATGTCCCCTCGCTTTGCGAGGACGGCGATCTTGGCCTCGAGTTCGCTCACAATTTCCCGGTCCACTAGCCCTCGGTCGAGCAATGCTTTCTGCCGTTCGAGTTGACGGGAGAAGATGGCCAGTTCGGCGGAATCGGAAGCTTGGTCCATGAGAAGTTCGCTAACATCTACGCGAATGCGTTGGACGGCTGAGGTGAAGCGGCGATCGCGATCGAGACGGTCGAGCTCTAATTCTTCCTTGATTGAGGCGATTTGTTTATCGATAAGGCTTGTGTCGAGAACGACGAGGAGATCTCCGCGACTTACCTTCTGGCCGATTGCGACTTTTATGTCCTCGATGCGTCCCACTTCGCGACTAGAAATGGACTCGAAGTCAAATTCTACGGTTCCGTTTAGTTCATAATATCCGCCACCATATTCGTAAAGGGCGAAAAGTGCGGGAATGAAGAGAAGCCAAACGAAAAGAGGCCACTTCCTACCGATGCGGCCGAGGCTACTGCCGCGGTGACGTTTCGGGGCAGGTTTTAGAGGTGCTGAAGCCGCTCGTTCGTCAGACATGGCTCAGATTTCCACGGTGGAGCGTTGCATGACCATGCTCACATCCTCGATTCCCTCGATGGCTTCGAGATCGACGATTAGGTCGGGTTTTCCGGACGGATCCAGCAAGCGGACATGGTAGGAGTACTCAACGGCCTCTCCCTGAATGGCTTCCCGCATGGCGACCATATTGACGGCCGAAGTGTGGCGTTCAAAGACCTCGCGGGTGAGTGCTTCTCCAGATTCTCCCTTTGGCAGGATAAAGCGAAGCAGACCCTCGAAAGAACGGCGAGAGGCAAAGGGTGAGTAGTGCAGAAAGAGGACGGCGAAACAGAAGAAGACCGGCCCTATTATGGCGACGTCAACAACTTGAGCCCCAGCGGCAATGCCCGAGGCGAGACTGGCGAAGAGAAAAATAATGTCGCGAGGATCACGGATGGGCGTGCGAAAGCGAATGAGGGCGAGGGCACCGAGAATACCGAGCCCGCGAGCTAGGTTGTTGCCTATTGCGATAATCATTATGCAGGTCACAATGGAGGCGAGAGCGATCGTTTGAACAAATGTACGAGAGTAGGAGTATCCTGTGTGCGTGCGCTGGTAGACGGCGGCCAGCAACAAGGACATGACAAAGCTGAGCAGGAGGGAGAAGAGGATCTGCAGCGGACTGAACGCCCGAGCGGGTCCCAATGCGTTAAAAATCGCTTCCATCTTCGTAGGAACAGTTCTCAGAGACATCAGAATAAGTACTGCCTCGAAATAGGGATTCCAATCTCATAGCAGTTGAATACTTGCAAAATCCGGTGTTCACGAGATCAAAACGTTCAACCATCTCCGCCATCCACTCGGGGAATTCGGTTTCGGCCTTAAGTTCTAGAATCTGGCCAGGGTATTCGCGGCACAAGGAGGTTTGGGTATCCATCGAGTACCAACGAGCAGATTGGCATGGAAATGTCCAAGAACCTCGAGCGGGTCTATAGCGAAGGCGGCGATCAATGGTTACGCGGGCATAGCGTTCGCTAATACCCTTGTAGGATTCCCGGACATAGTTGACGTAGACAAATGGTCTTGCGCCTATCTCCCGCACGAGCCGGACGAACTCAAGGTAATTCATGTTCTCGGATTCGTTTGCAAAAGGGATAATACTTGTCGGATGCAAAATGTTTTCCTTTGAATAGTCTTTGGACTGCAACACGACACGACTCTTCAGAATCATGACATTAATCTTTCGCTTGATCTCTAGAAAGTAGGGGCATTCGTTGCCCGTTCCGTATGTGCGTATCCGTAATTTAAAACGGGTTCTAGCCTTCCGTTCTTTTGCGAAATGGAGGGTAGCGTTTGAGGCATCTAGTTGAAGAGTGGTGACAAGATATTCGGGGATATCACCGATAGAATGCTCATCCTCGTACACGAATGGGCGAATGAACCGTCGGATTTCCGGAACTTGCTCTGGAGCGACCACGTATTTGTACTCGTAGCGATCGATTTGTCGGTCGCTTATTCGAATAGATGCCTGTGAAGTAGTGATAGTAGGAATTTTGTGTTAAAGTTGCAAGTTTCAGAGTTGCAAGTTTCAGAAGAGTAACGAGGGATTGCAAAATTTACTTCGAGGTCACAAACTAATTATGAAAAATGATATTATGGGAAAACATTGATACTTCTCAAGCAAATCGTTTGATGTTCGGCGAGGGATATTTTTTCAAAATGTATGCCTGTAACTCAATGGTAGACTTTCGGATTACGAGCCATTAAACCGTCTATCCCTCTTGAAGAAAACTGCAAATAGTTGGATTAGATGGCGAACAATCGTTCTCGCATTTGCGTCCACGCTTATTCCCAGCTTGTCCTTCGGCGAGGCCATGCTGCAATACTTTAACACTAGTTGGGCGGAAATCACTAGACGGATGCCCGAATTGGCGGAAGCGGGGTACTCTTCGCTTTGGCTACCTCCGCCGACGAAGGGAAGCGGGGGGCTCTCGGTCGGTTACGACCTGTGGGATCCGTTCGACCTCGGGGGCAAGGATCAGCGGGGCACCTTCCCGACGCGCTACGGCACAGAGACCGAACTGCATCGCTTAGTTGAGACGGCTCATAGGTTCGGGGTTCGTGTCTATTTCGACAATATCATGAACCATCGGGCCTTCGACGTACCCGGTTACAACGATCATGCCCCACCTGATATATATCCGGGCATGCGTCCCGAGGATTTTCACATTAGACGAACCGCTGACGGGCTTTACCGCAAATGGGACAATGTTCGCGAGTGGTGGAGCGAGTGGCAGGTACAAAATCTCGGACTTGCAGATCTTATAGATATTGCAGCAGAACCTGGAACAACCAACCGAAACTTCGGCGACTGGGAAGGCGCCACGGCGGAAAAGATCAAGTTCCTGCGACACCCCGACAATCCGGAATTCTATTGTTACGACGCAAACGGCAGCTACATCGGCTTTGGGAAGGACAACGGACTCACGGTTGAATACCTCGCTCAAAACGAGGCCTTTTATTCCGAATACGTAGAGATTTATCTAAATCGAGCGGCACGTTGGCTTCTAGACCGTACAAAGGCCGATGGTTTGCGATTGGATGCCGTAAAGCATATCCCGGCCGATTTTTTCGGCGCCACCTTTGGCGCAGATAGAGATCGTAGCAACTACGGTTACCTAGGGCAGGCTCAAGAGCAGTTCAATCTTACGCGAGGTTTTTCGGATTGGGACAACCATCGCGATACTGTCTTCGATACCGAGCGGCCGAGAGATGACGCCATGATGTTCGGCGAACACCTAGGGTCACCCCCAGCGGTAGATGATTATATCAATGCAGGCATGCGTCTTCTTGATAATGACCTTCGCCATCATCTAAATAGCCAACTAGGTAATCCATCGGGCACCTTAGCTGGAATGGATGCATCTGGTAGTCATGGCTTTGCACCTGGTTCATCGGTTATGCATGCCCAAAGCCACGATAGCGACTACGCCGCAAGACGCGAGCTTCAGCACGCCCTTTACCTGACCCGGGGGGGCATTGGCATCATCTATACCGACGGCAACCACAAGGCAGATCTGCTCAAGGAAAGCGGGGGAGCCTTCCCGCGCCACGCCAACACCAACTTTCTCGGGCAATGGGGAGATAACCGCATCCCCAACCTGCTATACGCTCACGAACATTTCGCCCGAGGCTATCAGGTGGGTCGCTGGAGCGACGGCGACGTGATCATCTACGAACGCGTTGATAAGCGGGAGAATCCAAGCATGTCGGATGCATCGGGCACGGTGGGCCTCGTCATGATCAACGATAATTACGCCTCTGGCCAAGCTCGCAACTTCACTACGGGCTTTTCCGCTGTAGGTGGCACCGATAACGATGCCTATCTCTACAACTATTCCTCTTACGGTGGAAGTTTCTACAAGTACGCCAGCCAGCTTCACGAAGTCGTTATTCCTCAGGGAGGCTACTTCGTGTTCTCTTGGCGAAGTCCCGAGGCATCTGATCTATGGGAACGGGCGGGCGGACATCCCTTGACCATCACGCAGGACGGGAAAGAAGTGGAAACCATGACGATTCAACGAATTGACGGTTCTGATGGTGATCCAAGCTTCAATCCCTACGGTCTTCCCGATAGCAATACGACGGACTTTTCCTATTTCGCGAGCATCCCAAGGGTGACGAGCGACGAGAAGATAAAGTTCTTGGTAAGAGCCGACGGCTCAGCTGAGAACGTGATGCTGAAGCTAGACGGCGGCATGGATGTGAATGGCAACGGTAGGCGGGACAATCCTCCTGCCCTGTCCACCGACGTCTTTCTCGGTTACGAGCAGATGAATTTCGTCGATCGACAGGGTCCTGAGAAATTCGCCGCCCGCGACGTGGATCGCAACGTAATCGGTTCGCTCGGCGCAGAAACCTATTGGTGGAACGCCGCGAGCGAAACCTTCTCGTCCGTCAACGGCAGTGGCGATGGTGCCAATTCCTTTCCCGACGACACTGCCGACTGGGCGTTTCACGAACCCGAGCAAAACAACGATCAGGGAGAAAAGCAGTTCAAGGTGGCGGAAGGCGCGGCAACGGTCTGGGTAAAGATCGGCTACCGCCTCGATGTGAACCAAGCCCGTCTCTACCACGTTGCCGACGGAAGCAATCCGGAGGGTGCAGGCGGTGGCGGCATAGGTTCGACGGAGGTCATTCCTTTCGCCTTCTCCCACTCAGATGCTCAGGAAGCCACTGTCGATTGGTGGAAGGCCTCCGTTCCCCTCCCTTCCTCGGGTGTGCTAAAGTACAAGATAGGCGTCTGGCGCGGCAAGAGCGATGGCGTCTCTCCGGCTAGCGTTTTCCCAAAGAACGCTCCGGCGGTGGCCTTCAAGAAGAAAATGCTCACAACCTTTGAAATAGACGGTTTCAACGCCGATACGATCGAATATCACACGCACAACGACTATGGCGAAACTGCCACCGGACTGAAGGAGGGATTTCACATCGTGCGCGGACGGGCCTTCCTGAGCAGACTCGGTGAAGCTTCCATCTACAACACCTTCACGCGGACCTTTTACTACGATGCAAAACGCCCCGAAGGCACGATCACCTATCCGGACAGTGATGGACAGGAGTTGTTCGGCTCGGAATACGGGTTCGTCGTCCGTACCGACCCTAGCGTCACCGAGGTACTCTTCCACATTGATGACGACGACCCGACAAACGACGATGGTCAAACTGGCGCACTCAACGGCAACGGGGAAACCGTCGACGGAAATTCAAGCGCTTGGGCATCCGCCGTGGAAATCACCTCGCGACAGAATCTTGGAGTCGATTTTCCAAAGGAATGGCGTTTCAGTTATCGTAATGTGTCATCTGGAGGAGGCGACGCCACAGTACGCATAGCTCTGAGGGAGGCTTCCTCGTCAACCGACCTGACGCTCGGCGAAGAGGAGGGGCACTTCCGCATCCTAGACCGAAAGGTGAAGACTAGCGGTCCCAGTCATCGACTCTTCGTGACTTGGCCCCAGCGGGACGGCGACAAGGTCGGGCAGGACTATGTCATGAAGACCTATCTAAGCTCAGGACTCGTCGACGGGCGGAGTGATGCCGATATTATCGCTAACTTAACCGTCAGCATCGACGGTTCCGTCAACCAGGAGGCTCCCTATGCCGCCGCCGTCACCCAAGACATCTCGACCGCATGGGTGGAGCGAAACGTGGCTCCGGGTTTGGCCGCCCTCGCATACAAGCTTCCCATCCTACGGAACCCTGCAGGGGCTCCGGACGATTTTCGGCAGACCATCATCGTGGACTACAAGGATGCCGGAGCGGGCATCGACCTGCGCACGGTCCGCACCGTCACTACAGACTCCGTCAGTCACGGTCCTGTCAACCCCATCCTCACGGTCAACGGGATTTCCGCCGACTACTCCACCACCAACCTGTTCTTGGACGAGGTGAATGGAGACAAGGAAACTTTGGAAGTCATTCTCGAGGCACCTCACCTAACTGTCGCGGAAGTCTACACCAACCTAAACAACCGCGATCTCGCCACTGGGGACTCGAACGAAGACGGCATCGAGGACGGCATTCAGCCACCGGACCGTGATTCAGTCTCCCTGATTAACAACGACGGTTACTACCAAGTGCACGCAATGACTTTCGACTCCACTCGCGGCGAAGCGGGAGCATGGGTCTGCCAGCTTAATGCACGCAAGACCGGAGCCTACCGGTTGTCCGCACGTTTCAAGCTGGAGGGAGATGCCGACGTCTGGCACTGGTACACGAGCGACGGGCGTCGCGATCATGCGGTGGTGGTCACCCCGAAGACGGTCCGTGGGGCCGTCATGTACGAACTGAACCCGCTCACTGTCGATGCTACAGGAGACACTTTCGCGACCAGAAGTACCTTCGAGGACCTGCACGACGAGAATCGCTGGAATCTCGAATACATTAAGGGAATTGGCGCAAACTGGCTCTGGTTTCAGCCCATCCACCCCCGTGGAGTTGACGGACGCGAAACCGTGAACGGTCAACCCTATGACCCCGGCAGTCCCTACGCGGTAAAGAACTTCTTCGAGGTGATGCCACAACTGAGCGAGGCAAACACTAGACCCGCAGCCATGCAGGCCTTTCGGGATTTCGTAACGGCGGCCGACTCCGAGGGAATCGGTGTCATGGTTGATGCTCCCTTCAATCATGTTGCGTGGGATGCAGAACTGGATGAAGAGGGTGTAGCAATCTTCGAAACGGGCGTCCCTGACGACGAAATCCGCAAGACGCTTCCTGGATTCTTTTCCCGTAAAGACGACTATGGCCTACCCGCACGCGACGAAAACGAAATCGCCACGGCTCCCGACCGCGACGACTTCGGCAAGTGGGAGGACGTCAAGGATGTCTACTTTGGCAACTACTCGGCCCTCGTCCGGGGTAACGACCCCGCCGAACGTAACCCCCACCAGAATGAGGAGGATGTCTTCGACTACGCCGGCGAAGGCTGGAACGACCAGACCCGGAGGACTTGGAGGTACTTCGCCTCCTATGTTCCCTACTGGTTGGAGAAGACCGGCCTGCCTGCAGGACAGCCAGTCAGCGTTCAGGCCCAAACGGGTATCGATGGCCTGCGGGCTGACTTCGGTCAAGGCCTTCCTCCCCAACTCTGGGAGTACGTCATCAACGTGGCTCGCTCCCGCAAGTGGAGCTTCGTCTTTATGTCGGAGGCGCTGGACAGTGGGGCGGTCACCTATCGGTCAAGTCGACACTTCGATGTCCTGAATGAAAACATCGTCTTCGACCTGCAGTCCTCATCCACGCCCGGCGACTATCACGCGGCCTTCGAAAACCGCCGGACGGCCTACGGGGATAGCCTCGTGCTGCTGAACAACGTCTCTCATGACGAGGAGAACAACCAAGACCCTTGGCAAGCATTCATTCGTTACGCTGTCGCAAGTGCCAATGATGGCGTGCCTATGCTCTTCATGGGGCAGGAACTGGGTATCTCCCGCACCTACGGATTCAGTCACTATGAGACCAATTTCGGCAAGCAGGTGCCCCACTTCAAGCAATACAACTCGATGCAACCCATTTGGGACAACGCAGACTTCGGCTTGGATCAGCTCTATAATGCCTACGCGAGTATCGGGCGGGCAAGAGCCGCCAGTCCCGCCTTGCGTTCCTCTCACCGCTATTTCCTTAACGAACTGATCACCAATGCGCCGCACGGGAAAATCAACGCAACTGCTAAGTGGGAGAACTCCGTTTCCTCGCCCAGTACGTCAGACCTCGTCCTCGCCTTCGTTAATCTGGACCGCGACAATCAGCAGTCGGGTACCTTCGACTTAAGTCCGAGTGGAGACGAGACGCTCCTCGGTCTCGAGAAGGACCACCTTTACAATGTCTCCAACCTCGCCGTCTTTCAGGCCGAGGGAAAAGGCTCGTTCCTCTGGACGCAGGCTCGTTCCGGATATGACTTGCTGGAGAACGGCATCTTCGTTCTCCTAAACCCGGTGCCCGCCGATCCAGGGGGTTGGGCAAATACTCCATACGAGGCCCAGTTCCTGAAGGTGCACGACCTTTCCGTTTCTCTGCTTGAAATGAACGCTACAACTGGAGGGAGCACGAAAGGTTCAGGAAGTTACTCATACGGCAGTCATGTAAACATTGAGGCTACTGCGGAACCGGGATACGCCTTCGATGGGTGGCTTGGGGGCGGAGTGGTTAACCCGTCCGCTACCCACACGACCATATCCATGACTGAACCTCGTTCCGTCACCGCCACTTTTCGTTATGTCGGAGACCCGAGGAACATGCCGACCATTTCGGAATTTATGGCATCGAACGACAAGACCCTATTTTCCGCTTCGGGGGATTCGGATGACTGGATTGAGATTCACAATCCTGGAACAAATTCTATAGACTTGAGCGATTGGTACCTGACCAACGACCCCGCCAACCGAACTATGTGGCGCTTCCCGGATGAAACCACTCTCGGCGGGAATGATCGTCTCGTTGTCTTCGCCTCGGGTTTAGGGTCAGCGGCAAACGCAGGTGGGTCGTTAACTCGCGCCTCCGACCTCCTTGCCCATTGGTCCTTCGACGAGGGGAGCGGTACGCTCGCCGCTGACCAGAGCGGCAACAACCACGACATCACAAGTATCGGTGGGGCTACATGGACCGACGGAAAGTTCGGCAAAGCGTTTTCCTACGATGGAGGTTCAACTGCTCTGCCCTTGGCTGCCCATCCTCCCGCCTCGGGCACCGAATTCTCCATATCGTTCTGGAGTTACGGTGACCCTGCAAAATTACCGGGCAAGAACACCAGCATCATCGAATCCAACGGACCGAGTGGACGTATCTTGAATATCCATTTCCCATGGAACAACGGCAATGTCT
>CAJQSI010000012.1 GCA_905612515.1 uncultured Opitutales bacterium
ATCCGCCTTCGTGCCGTTTGCGGTTGGTTGAGCTTGGGACGGGCTTTTGTTTTCGAACGAAACCAGTCCCGGGTTTGCTATCTGGGAATCTACGCTTTGCTGAAGAAGCGAGTATACCCTTTCCGCCTCCTCCGGTATGGCTTCGGGGTCGTTGACTTCGGATTTCATCGAGACTCCGAAGTTGTGGCTTGAATACCCGGGTAGGCCGAGTTTCTTGCCGTAGTTGAATTCCAGTAAAATGGCCATGGGCCACCTCCTTTCATTGTTGTTTCGGCGTTGTAGAATGGCACGAAAAAACCCGTCCTCGCCGAAGAAGAACGGGTGTCGTGGACAGGGGAGTTATCTTTCCCTAGTCAGGTATATATAACACGGAAGGAGTGATAATTGCGGGGCGTGGGACGGATGGGACGGATAAATCCCACTCACTCTTAATATATCCACTCCTTTAACCTATGTTTTTACTTTCTCCTACACCCAAGGAGTTAAAAAGAAGCGTCCCAAGCGTCCCATTTCGGGGTCAAGCCCCCGCAGAACTCCAAGAGCAAGGGGAAGTATCAAAAATATCGGAAAGTTTCAGATATGGTTTTTTTCATTTTAGCTTATTGTTTTAATAAGGGTTTGTGGTGTAGTTGTTCATTATACAGGGATAAGAGCAGCGTCGGTTGCCTGCCTCGATTTCTGCGATAAGAAGGGGATCTTTCGTTGCATTGAATAATCTGTCGTAAGTTTCTGTAGATAGCCAATGTGGTCTAATCCTGAATTCCTTTCCGTCGGAAAGCCTTTTTATTCCAATGGACCGAATGTTGGTATGTAGAATTTGAGCTTTCATGGTCCTGCCCTTTTTGTCGGTCAGGGTCGTGAAGGAGCCCGACCCGTCCTCCAGCACTTCTACGATTGGGTGGTTTTTGAGAAATTCGGGAATAGGGTGGAAGTGGCTGTACAGCAATAGCTTGACTCCCAATTTCTGCAGTTTGTCCGCAAGAGCAAACATGTTTTCTGCGGTTGCCGAAGTGCTGGAATGCATGTTTATAATCAAGTGAGTGGGGTTGCCCCTTAGGAAGCGGGTATCTCCCCATACTAACCTTTTTGTCCCCATTCTTTCGTCGCCATTGGTGCCGTCGACGAATAGGATTGGGGCGGACATGGCTTCCGCTCTATCCCTTGCTATTTTCCTGCACTTATGGAAATTGACTTGGCGTTGGTTATTGTCTGCGTAAAACCTTCCTGTAGGTATGCAGGTAGTATAGTAGTCGACGTGAGTGAATCGGTATTCGAGCTTGTCGAGCTCTGGGGTTTTAATATCAAACGGATCCGCATCGGCAGGGTTGCCGTCGGTTTCGGCGTTGACGCAAAACGTCAGGAGAACAGTGACTGCTGATAGTGCGATCTTCTTCATTTTAGCTTATGTCGTTGTCGGCGGCCACATTCGAACCGCAAAGCAATAACCTAGCGGACCTTGGAGGCCAAGATGATGATTTATCGCAAGAATTTTGCGGCATTCACCAATGATCGCACAGTTGGTTTATTTATGCAAATAAATCGGTAAAGCTTTGGCCTGAGTCTTCCGATAGGACGGAACCGCCGTCCCATTTCGGGATCAAGTTCCCGCAAGTAGACGGCGGCAACCGCTTCATGGCGGCGGGGCTGTGGGACGGCTGGTTTAGTCTTTGACTATTTTGCCGTTCTTGTAGGTGTGACGCCGCCATTCCCCACCGCCTACATTGTAAATAACCTCAACCCCATTCCCGTTCACCACGTTGGTATGGGGACACTTGTCGCCATTTGGTTTCCAAGCAACGGCAGTCACTAGATTGCCGTCCTTGTAGTTTCGTTCCTCCCTCTTCTGCCCGTCATTGTACCAGTTCGTAAGAAGCCCGTCCAGTTTGCCGTCCTTGCATTGGCTCAACATCATTATCTGCCCATTGTCGTACATCGCCTTCGTCCATCCCGTATATGGCGATTGCTGATTCGGGGCGTAGGCGAGTTTTTCGCCTCCCTCGCCTCTCTCCTGAAGCTTTTCGTCATTAATCGCCTCAGCGATTATCTTGTCGAGGGTTGCGGGGTCCTCCAAATCGGGACCTCCACACCCA
>CAJQSI010000013.1 GCA_905612515.1 uncultured Opitutales bacterium
CGCCCCAAATTGGAAATTACAGATCTCGATCAGCTTGAAGCTGTCGGCAACGGATCCGATGATGAAGCAATTTCCGCTCGCGAGGTGTGCGAAGCCCACAAACGATTGATGGAATTGAACGAAAGCAATGTGAGGAAATTCCATGACGTAGTTTCTTTTCTCGAGCAACGAATGGACGAGGGCGCGAACGGTGATGCTGCCCGAACCGCAAGCAATGCTCACTGAAGCCCTTCTTCTTGCGTGTGGCGTGTTGGTTGGCGCCGCTTTAATTTGGCCTCTCTTATCGAAAGCCAAGAGAGAGAATATTGAACTCGACGAGGAAAAACAACTCATCGAGCAGGAGAAGAAAAGTGTCGACAACTTCATGCACAACCTCGTTACCGCGATTGGCGAGGGTGTAGAACGTGGCGAACTGTTTCGCAGAATTGCCCATACTGCGGTCCAAAGCACCGGAGCCATGAGTGCTTGCGTTTACGAGTGTGTAGAACATGGCAAGTTGCGAGGTGCGGCCGTGGAAGGGCTATTCCCTCCCCAACGACGACAGATTCGTCTTGATGACGAATCCACCTCTACCCGAGCCCGCTTCTTAGAGAAAATTCTACGTTCGGAAATTCTGGAATCAGGAGAGGGCGTTGTTGGAGAGGTCGCCCGTACAGGCAAGCCGGTTATCATTCAGGACGCTGTCAACGACCCGCGGGTTCCCCGCCATGCCGATCCCGCCCTTGCTGTGAGATCCATTATGTTTTCTCCGATGCAGTTCAATGATCAATTGATCGGCGTACTCGTTGTGGCCAACCCCGCAAGTGGGCTTCCCTTCTCGGAAACCGACTTTTCACTTGTCAATTCGCTTGCCGAACAAGCCTCGCTGGCGGTGCGTAATTCTGACGTCATGAATCTCCGAATAGATAAAAATCGGCTCGAAATGGATCTTTCTCTTGCTCGAAACGTTCAGGCTCTTTTTCTTACGGAAAACTTTCCTGCGTCCAAGGATTTGGATGTGGATGCCCGCTACATTCCTTCTGCTCAAGTCGGTGGCGACTTTTATGATTTTCACAAAATCGGTCGATCTCGATACGCTATTGCGATAGCGGACGTGTCGGGCAAAGGAGTGCCCGCTTCCTTGCTCATGGCCATTTGTCAAACTAACCTGCGCCATTTCGTCAAGCGTGCCCATTCCCCTTCAGAAGTATTGGTGAAATTGAATCGGGATCTGAATGAACGAATGAGGCACGATATGTTCATCACGCTTTTTCTTGGCATTGTTGATACCGACAAGAATACCCTTACCTATTCTCGGGCCGGGCATGAACCGGGTTTATTGCTTCGAGCCTCTGCGGGGAGCAATGCGAATGTCGAAACTTTGCGGGGTGAAGGAATGGCCATCGGAATGGTTCCCAACGAGCTTTTCGAGGAAATCGTCAGTGAGCAAACCTGCTCTTTTGGGCAAGGCGATGCACTGGTGCTTTTTACCGATGGTGTTACGGAAACCACCAACCAACATAATGAGGAATACTCTCTTGCCCGCCTCATTGCGAAACTTGAGAAGTTCGGAGGAGGAACTGCCAATTCGTTCAACGAGGAGCTGCTTGGCGAGTTGGAGAAATTTGCAGACCAGTCCAATGATCGAGACGACGTCACCATCATCACGGCTCGGAAACTTTAGATCTTACTAGCGGCTAGTCTATCCTGCCTTCGTCGTATTCGATCACATCAGCGAAAGAGATCAGGTCATCGCGGTCTGCCGCTCCCATGTCGACCTTAACCTCTTCCAGCTTCTCTTTTGCCATGGAGCTCATGCCCATCTGCACAACCTTGCGGTTCCACTTGTGAGTTTCGAGTTCATCCGGCAGCAAGGCTTCGAGTCGATCGCAAATGTCTTTGTCGTTGATACCATCTCTCACGAGATCGATCACTTCCTGCGGTTCTATGCCCAAGTGCAGGCATAGAAAACCATCGAATCCCCTAGTGAAGTTCCGCTGGTAACTTTTAGGTAATTTTCCCGCCAAATGCTTGCGAATTTTCGCAAGAAAGCGCGGTAGATGCAGCAGTCCACATGGATGTGCTTCGTATGGAGAGGGCAGATCCCGAAGGATTGCCCCAGTCGGACCTTGTTCATATTGATGTTCTTCCATGTTTGCCAGGCCTTTCAACAATCGCTTTTAAAGTTCGATGCATATCTCCAACTACATTGTCCGGGCAACGCCAAAGCGATGAACATAATTAGTCGAGTAACGAGGTATCTGTTCCGCTACAAGGGTCTTTTCGTCTCCACACTTCTCATGGCAGGTGCCATGACGGCTCTTGCCGTAGCGGTGCCATGGGTGATTCAGCAGGTACTTGACCAAATGTTTGAACACGGTGTGCATGAAGTCAAATTGCTGCTCCAAGGCACGGGAGTCATTGCTGGGCTCTATTTCGTCCGCGAAATCTTAAATTGTATTCGCATTCGCATCAACAATACATTGGAGCAGAAAGTCATTCTCGATTTGCGTCGGGATTTACACGACAAACTTCTGGAACTTCCCATTGCTTTTTATGACCGCCGAAAGAGTGGAGACATTGCTTCCCGAGTGGTCGAGGACGTGCAAAACGTGGAAAGAGCCATTCTTGATGGTACAGAGCAAGGTTCAGTTGCCATTCTGACTATTGTGGGAGTGGGTGCGGTAATGTTTGTTCATGAGCCCACTTTGGCGGCCTTTGTTTTTCTCCCATTGCCCGTGCTGTTCGTGATGGCTTGGAAGTACGCAAAGGTTTCTCGCCGAAACTGGAAGGCGGTTCGCGAAACATCCGGGGAATTGAATTCCCTGTTGGTGGAGGACATCCAAGGCAATCGCCTTATTCACGGATTCGCCTTGCGACAACGCGAGCAAGCCCGCTTCCTCGAGATTAGCAAAGAATTGGAACGACGAAATCTTCGAGCCATGTTTCGCTGGTCGATACAGGGTCCCGCCGCGAACTTCACTTCTTCCCTTGGCATCGTCGCGGTGGTCGGCATGGGAGCCTATCTTCTTCAGACTGATCCTAGTTTTACCAAGGGCGAATTTTTTGCGTTTTTGCTGTATGCAAACATGTTCTACGAACCCGTTAGACAGCTTGTCGGAATCAATAATTTAATCGCGGCAGGCAAGGCGTCCGGGGAGCGCGTTTTTGAAGTTTTGGATCATCCGATTGCAATTCGCGACCCCAAGGAGCCCAAGCCCTTTCCCCGAGGTTCGGTTGAGATCCTCTTTAACAATGTCCGATTTTCTTATCCCGAAAGGGGAACTCTGGTCGAAAGGCTGAATTTAGAAGTTCCTGCTGGTGGCGTGACTGCCCTCGTGGGTCCTACCGGCGGCGGAAAGAGCACTCTTGCGAACCTTGCTTTACGATATTACGAAGTTGACGAAGGTTTCGTTAGCGTAGGTGGCGTCAATTTGCAGGACTTTGCCCTTGAAGACTTACGTGGGAATATAGGTATCGTTTCCCAAGACCCCTTCCTTTTCGATGCTTCCGTTCGCGAAAACCTATTACTGGCTCGACCAAATGCATCCGAGGAAGATCTTACAAAAGCCCTGTCGGCGGCTTGTGCCCTCAATTTCGTGAACAGTCTCCCCGAAAAGCTCGATACAATGATCGGCGAACGCGGGATACGCCTAAGCATGGGCGAAAAGCAGCGTTTAACGATCGCTCGCGTACTCCTGAAGAATCCGCCCGTAGTCATTCTTGACGAGGCGACTTCCAGCGTGGACGTTGTGACTGAAAGAGAGATCCAGGAAGGACTCTCCAATCTAGTTAAGGGAAGGACCACATTGGTGATCGCTCATCGCCTTTCCACCGTTCGCGATGCCGATCAGATTATTTTTCTCGATCATGGAACAATCATTGAAAAAGGCTCGCATTCCGAGTTGTTGGCAAAAGGGGGTGCTTATGCGAATCTCTGTCGTCATCAAGAGAATATGATACCCGAAGGATTTTAGATTGATTCCCATGTTCTCGTTGGGAATTATTGTAATTTGTATATTGGCGGTGAGAAGGTATATGAGCGTAAGAGCAAGTATGATTGCCTAGCTCAAATACAAGAGAGAGGGTACACGATTATTGATTGACAATGGCCGATCATCGAGTTGCACATAATCATAAATGAAACCACTGGGTTATCTGCTTCTCGGCATAAGCCTGTACCTCGGAGGTTGCGCTGGTCCCATCGAACAATGGAAAAGATGGAGATATCTGGACTACGGCTTGGAAGACTGGCACGGTTTGGACGAAAGCCATGGTGAAGAAGGCGTCAACGCTACCCAGCCACCTCCCCCGCACGAACGCGGCAACTCCAACGAGTAGCATAGCGAAAAGCAGTTCAAGGAGATAACGTTTGCGAAGACTTGGACTTGGAATGCCCTACTTTTCGCTAAATTTGTAGAGTAGGATTCTCAAACCCAGCATCGTAACATAAGGACCGAGTAAAAATAACAATCTGGATAAAGATCTTAATCCACCGTCCGCCAGCGGGCCGTACACTCGGTTCTCCGCCCAGTCTCTCAGGTGCATGTCCTGAAAATATTCAATCGTTAGAGCTCTTCCACCGTAGTAGCACATCAAGGGCCAGATGGTGAACCCCACACAGACAAATAGAAGACTTAGCCACAGCTCCTTGCTCCAGTCGATTTTCATGCTCAACATAATTATGCACACCCTTTTGTTCTTCAAGCTTTCGCGAAAATTATTTCCACCTCCACCATCATTGAGGTCTTTACAACTTAAGCCTAATGATGGAGTGTCGGGGGGTTTTTCACATATCCAATTAATATATCCTAACTCGATTTTCAATAAACATGAAAACAATCACAGCATTCACGTTCTCTGTCTTGGGTTTGGTCGTAGTCTCATCTCACTTGTTTTCCGAGACTAATCCGGACAAGGCCAAAGTTTTTGATGATGTAATCCGTCCCGTTTTGGCCGCGAAGTGTTACGATTGCCATGGGCAATCCAAGGATAAAGGCAAGTTGCGGCTCCATACCGTGAAAGATCTTCTCAAAGGCGGGAAGGGAGCGGGAGCAAAAATCATCGTCAAAGGTAAGCTTGACGACAGTGAGCTCTATTATCGCATATCCCTCCCAACGGATGATGACGACGTGATGCCCCCCGTCGACAAGGATGAACCTCACAACCCCGTCACTAAAGATGAACTCAAAGTCTTCGAGGCTTGGATACTCGCCGGCGCCTCTTTTGACTCCAAGGTTTCCGACCTCAAGGGGGAAGCTCGAACGGGAGCCGAAGCCATCCTCAAGAATCCACCTCGCAAGAAAGAATCTGCGACTGCAGTCCTGCAACCCAAACTACCTAAGCTTCCGCCCGCTGATGCCAAAGCTCTTTCTGGCCTGAAAGACTTGGGCATTCTCACCATGCCTGTCGCCCAAGATACAAATGCCTTGTATGTGAACGCCTCTTATGTCGGGGAGCAGTTTGGTGATGAGCAGACCAAGAAGCTTGGCGGTGTATCGCCCCAACTCCTTTGGCTCAACCTTGCTCGAACGAAAGTGACCAATGCCGGTCTTGCCGAGGTTGCCAAGTGCACTCAGGTTACTCGACTTCATCTCGAAAACACCTCCGTCTCCGATGACGGATTGGCTCATGTGGCAAAGTTAGCGAATCTTGAATATTTGAACCTCTATGGCACGAAGGTTTCCGACAAAGGGATTGCTCATCTCAAGAAGCTTAAGAAACTCAAGAAGATATTTCTCTGGCAAACCGAAGTCACCAAAGCCGGTGCTGCTGATCTTCGAAGTGCCTTTGTCGACGCCAAAGAACTGGCCAAACTGGAGGCTGACCGAAAGCGGCTCAAAGTTGAAGTCGATCAATTCCGAACAAGCAAAGAGAAGGAAGTAGCCAAGCATGAAGAAGCACTGAAGAAAACCGCTTCTTCCGCGGCTTCAGGAGAACTGGTAAATGCAAAATGTCCTGTAAGCGGCAAAGATGTGGACAAGGCGAAAAAGTCGGTTCTAGAGGGTCAAACTGTCGGGTTCTGTTGCGACAATTGCAAAGGGAAATTCGATAAGGATCCTAGTGCTTTCCGTGCCAAGCTAAAGGACTTCAAGCCCTCAGACGCTTTTGCAAAGGCAAAGGAAAAACTGGATGGCGTTAAAGACGACCTAGATGTTGGCGTTGAAGCAAAACAAGCAAGCCTTCGGACGGTACTTGTCAAGCTCCGCTCTGCTGGACCGGTTATCAATCTCGGTTGGGAAGCGGAAGCCGCATCGTCCGAGAAGGAGGTCAAGAAAGACGACAAGCAAGTTAAAACCGGCAATCCCGTAAACAAAAAATGTCCCGTCTCGGGTAAGCCGATAGATAAAGCGCAGGTATTTGTCTACAAGGGTCAGTCAGTCGCCTTCTGTTGCGGAAACTGCAAAGCCAAGTTCGAGAAAGAACCTCAAAAGTTTCTCGCCAAGGTCGACGGTTTCAAGAAGTAAGCTGGACGAGAATTACGGTTTTCGCGACCTTGCCGACTGGGCTTAGCGGTCTGTCGGCACTTTTGTTAAAGATTTTATTCTTCTAGCTTAACATTTCATAAGCATTTAGTTAAGTTAAGGGAAAATGATTCCTCCCTTAACAGAACTTCAGATACCCTTGGCAGATTCTGCCGAGAGTGCCGAAAGGGATACATGGGATCGCGAGCACGCATGGCACCCCTTTGCCCAGACCATGGAGCGTGAAGTGTTGCGGCCCTTGAGCGTCGCGCGAGGTAAGGGTTGCTGGCTGTTTGATCGGGAAGGCAATCGCTATCTGGATGGTAATGCATCCACTTGGACCAATGTCCATGGACATGGGGAGCCCGCCTTGAACGAAGCCATTGTCGAGCAACTGGATCGCGTTGCGCATTCCACCTACCTTGGGCTTGCCCATGATCCTGCCACTCTCTTGAGCAAACGGCTTGCGGAATCTTCACCCTCAGGCTTGGAAAAAGTCTTCTATTCGGACAATGGCTCGACTTCGGTCGAGGTGGCGCTGAAGCAATCGCTTCGGCATTGGCAATTGATGGGTCAATCCGAGCGGTCTGTCATTGTTGTCATGGAAGGGGGTTATCACGGGGATACCTTCGGAACAATGGCCCTAGGAGCGGACGGACCTTTTACCGAACCATGGCGGCGCTGGTCTTTTCCCGTTCGTCGATTCAAGGCCCCCGTCTGCTTAGAGTGTGGCGGGGAAGTGCAGCATGCGACCGATACCGAGAGCCTCGATTCCCTGACTCGGATTCTTCAAGAGGAAAAAGGGCGGGTGGCCGCTCTTGTTCTAGAGCCCTCGGTACAGGGGGCAGCCGGCATGATGCAGCAACCACCGGGTTTTGCGGGGAAGGTCGAAGCCCTCTGCCGTGAAGCTGGTGCACACTTGATCCTCGACGAGGTCTTTGTCGCATTTGGGCGCCTCGGATCAACTTATGTTTGTGCCTCGGAAGGGGTACAGCCCGATTTTCTCTGCCTCGCTAAAGGCCTTACGGGAGGTTACCTTCCTTTGGCCGCTACTTTGACTACCAACGAAGTGTTTGACTCTTTTACTGGTCCGTTTCATGAGCACAAGACCTTCTATCATGGCCACACCTATACGGCGAATCCGTTGGGTGCAGCTGTTGCATTGCGCAGTTGCGAGCTTTTGGAAGATCGAATCAGCTCCGGAGCTGTTGCGAAAACCGTAGAAGTTTTTGGTCGTGTCGTAAGTGAAACTTTCTCGGACCATCCTCGTATTCGTCGAATTCGGCAACGGGGTCTGACCGCGTGCTTGGAACTTTGTCCCGAATCCGGAGCATCCTTTCCTCATGAAAGTCGATTTGCGAGGGATGTGTGTCTCGAAGCTCGTGGGCGAGGTCTTTTGCTCCGCCCGCTTGGAAATTCTTTGCCACTCGTTCCTCCTATCGTCATTTCCGACGAAGAGATTTCCTTTCTTTGCTCTACTGCTTTAGAAGCAATCGAGGCGACTTTATACTGAATTACTAATTCACTTTAAAACCTGCACCCTTCATCAAGAACATCCTATGACTCGCTATACCATTGAAAAAATTCGTTCCATTTACGATCTCCCGATTACTACGCTTATTTATCGAGCGCAGGAAGCTCACCATCGGCATCAAGACCCTTCGGGTGTACAGTCCTGTGCCCTCAAGTCCATCAAGACTGGTGCCTGTCCCGAGGATTGCAAATATTGTCCTCAGTCCGCCCATTACAATACATTCGTTGAATCTGAAACGCTTCTAGATACGGCCTCTATACTTAGTGACGCTCGAGCGGCCCATGAAGCCGGCGCCACTCGTTTCTGTATGGGAGCGGCTTGGCGCAAGGTTCCGGATGGGCCTCAGTACGAATCCGTGTTGCAGACGGTTACCGCCGTTAGAGATATGGGGATGGAGGTGTGCTGTACTCTTGGAATGATGGAAGAGGAGCAAGCTGTTCGTCTCAAGGAGGCGGGCTGTTCTGTCTACAACCACAACCTCGATACATCTAGAGAGTTTTATCAAGAGATTATCACCACTCGGTCTTACGATGATCGTCTCGAGACTTTAGCCAATGTTAGAAAGGCGGGCATGGAAGTGTGTTGCGGAGGCATCCTTGGCATGGGAGAGAGCAAGGAAGACCGCCTTGGGCTTTTAGCTGAATTGGCGAATCTTGACCCTCAGCCCGAGTCCGTGCCCATTAATTCTTTGGTCGCCGTGGAGGGTACTCCCATGGGAGACCAAGAGCAGGTCGATGGGATCGCCTTTGTTCGTATGATTGCCACGGCAAGAATCCTTATGCCCCGAGCTATGGTGCGTCTCTCGGCAGGACGAACCGAAATGAGCGAAGAATTACAAACGCTTTCCTTCCTCGCAGGAGCCAACAGCATTTTCTTAGGCGACAAACTGCTAACCACTCCCAATCCCGGACAAGACGAGGACTCTCTTCTCCTTGAAAAACTCGGTCTCCGGAACATTCATCCAGACGAAGCTCGAGCCGCTCAGGGTCGCGAGGCAACCACCCCGGTAATTTTGGCGGGCTAAAAAATACTGTGTCTCTCGCCATTCTCGTTTCAGGAAACGACACGGGTATCGGCAAGACTGTAGCTTCCGCCTTTCTTGCCCACCGCCTTTCGTCCGTAGGCTCTACATGCTATGTGAAACCAATTGAAACTGGTTCGGCTGAACCTCTTGACGCCACTTATGTCAATGCCCGGAATGAAAGTCTTGAGGTTCATACTCTACTTAACTTTCGCCAACCCTTGGCGCCAGTCGAAGCGGCCAAGATGGATGGCAAGGAATTGGATTTTTCGGAACTTGTTTCAAGGGCTCGATCTTTTTCCGAACAAAGTGAGAATCTAGTGATTGAGGGTGCGGGAGGACTTGCCACTCCCATCGACGAGAAAGGGCTCGATTGGCTCGATTTCGCCAAGAACCTACCCGTTGATTATTTAATCCTTGTGGTCGAAAATCGTTTAGGCGTGCTAAACCAAGCTCGCCTTTTGGCTTCCCACCTCGGGGACAGCGCAATCCCTTGCGGGCTATGGTTGAACGAAACTCGTTCGCTGGATGCGATAACTCGTTCCGCGAACGAACAGGGACTCTCTCGCGAAATCTTACCCGTTTGGGCGACGCAAAGGCACGGAAATCTTGATCCCGTCGAGTCCAGCTTTCCGTGGGAGCAAGCATGAAGGACTTTCTCCACCAGCGCAGCGAGGAGGTGCTGAGGGAACGAGAGGAGGCCGGGCTCACTCGGATTACTCGTGCTTGGGGAAACGATGGAGACATTCTTAATCTTGCGGACAATGACTATCTTGGGCTTGCCTCTCACCCTGAGGTAAAGGCTGCAGCTCGAGAAGCGATTGATCGCTTCGGTTGTTCGGCCTCGGCCGCGCCTTTGGTAACTGGATTTCGCCCACCTCACGAAGAATTGGTAAATCGGATTGCCGCATGGTATTCCGTATCGGCCGATCAAGTGATGCTATGGAATTCCGGTTATGCTGCGAATCGCGCCTTGCTGGGTCTGCTTCCTCAAAAGGGAGACTATGTATTTGCAGACCGTCTTGTCCACCAGAGCATGCTTGCTGGGATTCTTTCGTCTGGGGCTCGCTTCAGTCGCTACCGACACCTTGATCTTGTAGAGCTTGAAGGCCTATTGCGTAAAAATATTACCGACCGACCAATGTTCGTAGCGACCGAGACTGTTTTCGGAATGGATGGCGATGGTCCCGACTTGGATTTTTTGGCCAATCTCCGAGAAAAATATGGCTTTGTCTTGATTCTCGACGAAGCCCACGCTCTCGGTTGGTACGGTCCTAAAGGCACAGGACTTGCAGAGCACGCAGGCGTTCTTGAGCATGTCGATGTCCTCGTAGGCACACTCGGAAAGGCACTTGGGTCTCAGGGTGCTTTTACAATATTTCGCAATACTTCCGTGAAACGGCTTGTTGAGAATTTTGCGGCTGAATACGTCTATTCGACATTTCTTGCTCCCGCAAACGCCGCCGCCGCTTCCAAGGCCGTTGAGATTGCAGAAAACCTCGAGTGTGATCGGCCTATTTGGCGGGCATCTGCATCTGCTCTTAGGCAAGAGTTAGAGATCCAAGGCCTCCAGACCATTATGGGAGATTCTCCGGTAGTTCCCATTCTTGTCGGCGAAGCCGATCTCGCCATGCGAGCAGCCGAGAATCTAGAACGTGATCGTCTGAAGGTGGTCGCTATTCGTCCTCCAACCGTGCCTGAAGGCACTGCGCGACTGCGTATGTCATACAAAGCGGGACTTTCCATCGATGGACTTGCGGAACGATTGGCCGGAGCAATAAATTGAAAGTTTTATGGATAGGAGGTTGGGCGATTTCACCAGATCTCATACTTGAACAGGCGTCGAAACGTTTTCCTGAGATAGAGCATCGTGCAGTTGTCCCAACGGCGAAGATCCAAATAGAAGAGGATTTCGATTGGTTGGTCGGTCATTCATTGGGAGCCTTTCTTATGCTCCTTTGGCCAGACCGTTTTACCGCCAAGCGAGGGTTCGTGCTGCTTTCTCCTTTTGTCGAGTTTCCCCGTGAGGCTGATCGTGGCGGGAAGGTAAGCAAGACACAATTGAAAGTCACTGCGCGAGGTTTGAGAACAGATGCGCTTACAACGGTAAATGACTTCTACGATCGTGCCGATCTCGGGGTAAATGCTAAGGATCTCCCCTACCCTGTCGAGGATTTAGCTTGGGGGCTGGATTTGCTTTTGGAGAAAGCCGTGAATCAAGAAACAATCTCGAGCCGATATCATGAAGTCCTCCTCGGGGGCCAAGATCCCATTCTAGACGCCAGCCGTCTACTGAAATTCTTTCCAACGGCGAAAGTTTTACCGGAGGCTGGTCATCGATTCGAGGACTTGCTTGAAGAATTACTTTTTAACAAAAAAAACCATGTCTAGCTTTGATAAGCGAGCGGGCAGTTATGAAGGCGCTGCAAAGATTCAGGCGGAACTTGCGGATTGGGGATCCGAGTGGTTGGAACTAAACCTTTCGGGCAAGACGGCTATTGAATTTGGCGCAGGCACCGGCCTCTTTACTCAGTTTATCACAAATACCGGGGTCGATCTTACGGCTACCGACTTGTCTCCTGCAATGCTGGCGGAAGGCCAACAACGCGTCACGGCGTGTCGCTGGGAGAAACTCGATGCTTGGTCTCCCAAAACGAGTTCCCGCGTGGATCGACTATATTCGGCCAGCCTCCTTCAATGGTGCAAGAATCCAAAAGAGTCCTTGGAGCAATGGCGTGAATTGCTCACCCCGACTGGACGCGTTCTCTGCCTTTTCTTCATCAAAGGCACCTTGGGCGAACTCGAATCACTACATCCGGGCATCACTTCCCTGTCTTGGCTGGATGCCCGAGAATGGAACCATGCCTTTGAGCGTGCCGGTTTTGAAATACTGCGAGCGGAGGAAAGTCTTCGGAAGTTCTTTCACGAGGATGCCGTTGACCTGCTGAGGAATTTAAGAGCGATCGGCGCTACCGGCATGACCCGTCTCGACGCTAATCACCTGCGTAAGCTTCTTTGTGCTTACGACGAATCCTTTCGTGGGGAGGTTGGTACCTATTCAACATGGAACTTCTTTCGCCTCGAGGTGGCGGTCGGCAGCGAATAAGTTTGCTTTTTTGGAAGGGCTTGAAACCTTCCCATGCATGCAGAATTCGCAAGAGGAAGCGCTATCGATTTTCAAGGAAACCGGAGCCCTATTGACTGGCCATTTCACTCTGCGCTCAGGTCTGCGGAGCGGCCATTTTTTCCAATGCGCTCAGGTATGCCAGTATCTCGACAAGGTAAGCAGACTCAGCGAGATGCTTATCGCTAAAATGGGCCATCTTGAGGTCGACGTTGTGGTGGCGCCTGCCATGGGTGCTCTCGTTCTCGGTCAGGAAATTGCGCGGCGGATGGAAAAACGCTACCTGTTTCTCGAAAAGGTAGACGACAAACTAGCCCTCCGCCGAAATTTCAAACTAGAGAGGAGCGAGCGCGTATTAATAATTGAAGACGTTGTAACTCGTGGCGGACGAGTTCGTGAAGCTCTCGATATCGTTCAAGGCATCGGTTGTGAAGTGAGTGCGGTTGCGGTGCTGGTTGACCGAAGTGGAGGCAAGACTGACTTTGGGGTTCCCTTTGTCCCTCTCGTAGAAATGAGTTTTCCTACCTACGAGCCGGACTCCCTTCCCCCTGAACTAGAAGCTATTCCGCCAATGAAGCCGGGCAGCTGAATTCCGAAAAAGCGAGAGAGAAGGAAGAACCTTGCTCCTACCCTCGATTGCCCGTCCATCGCATAGCGGAAGCATAACCCCATAGTGTACCTACGGCTAATCCTGCGGCGTGGGCCCAGTTGGCCACATGTCCGAACATTCCAGTAAAACAGAGAACGAACCAACCAAGCATAATAATGACCGTGGACGGATTCATTTCAATTCCATCTCCAGGGTCGAATTTCCCCTTCATCCAAACATAACCGAACAGAGCATATACTACCCCCGACATTCCTCCAAAGCTAGGTCCGGATACACAATACTGAGCAATGTTCGATATAATTGCGGCCAATAGAATAAAAGCGACAAAGTGCGCCGTCCCCCGTCGGTTTTCGATAAGGCTACCCAAGTCGTGAAGCCAAAACATGTTGAATAGAATGTGAAGGAACCCAAAATGAAGGAAGATGGGCGTGATTAATCGCCAAACTTGACCCTCCATCACCTCGGGAAGAACGGTCTGCGTTGCCGCAAGATATACAGGGGCATCTTTGGCGCCGAGGTGAACGTATTCTGAAATATAAAAAGCTCCTACCGGTTCCGTGTTTTCTCCCATCTTGGAAACGAGAAATGTGGCGGCACAAGTGATGATGAGTGCCATGGTCATGATTCCAGGCCTTCTATTTCTGTCCTGCCAACGGTCTCTCAATGTTTCTTGCCGCCAACGACTGGCTTTGTTTTCCTCAATTTTGCGTTCTTTCTTTTCTTGTTTTTGAGCCTCGCGAGCAAGTTCCGCGTATTTGGAGGCGTCCGGCTTTTGGCGAAATTCATGTATCTCGGCAATCGCCTTGGCGAGCGTTTCTTCGTTATGAGCCCATACGGTCCATGACTTTCCCTCGTCATCTTCCTCAACTTCACAAGAGATTCCCTTGTAGTTGAGGTATCCTGAAAAGGTGGAAGCCCTTTCCTCGTCATCAAATTCACCGATTGGTCGCATAGTTTTGTTTAAAAGTGATTTTCACGGAAGATTCAACCGCCAACGTCAACCTAGGCAACTAATTCCCTAATAGACGCTTGCAAATCTATGAAAAAACTTGAGCAAAAGAAAATCGCCGTGCCAAATGTTTGTCGGAACGCCGGTAGATTTATCAGCACGAGGAGAATTAAAAAACCATAGGAGCTAAGCTTGGCATATGTTTCGTCCTTCATCCGCACTGCATGTTTGAGAAAATGGGAACCATCCAATGGGGGGATGGGGATGAGGTTGAAGACAAACAGCAAACAGTTTAGCGTAATAATCCTCTCCGCAAGTTTGCCGATCTGTGCATTTCCATCGTCGAGATCGAGAAATAGTCCTGCAAGGCATGCAGTCAACAAGGCGATACATAGGTTGGAAAATGGCCCTGCGGCGGTAATTAAAAGGTCGTCTCGAACACGAGTTTTTTCATTTGGCAATGAAACTCTAACCGGTTTGCCCCAACCGAATACGGAGAAGCCAGGACTGAAAAAGAGAACTGTGAGAGGTATGAGGAAGGTGCCTATGGGGTCGACATGGGCTATTGGGTTAAGCGTCACTCGACCTTCGGCACGAGGGAGGGGGTCTCCTAGTTTGTCGGCAGTTATTGCGTGCGCCCATTCATGGACGCTAAGACTGGCGACCAGGACGAAGAACAAAATCAACTTGTCAGGCCAGCCATCGGTAAATGCAGCAAGGAAATGTGGTTGCAGACCTTCTAGGACTGCTAATGTGTTCATCGGTGTTGAGTATCCGAATTCCGTATTGACGAGGGAACTGGTTCTACCTCGGTAAAGCTAGTTAACCGCAACCGAACTTGGCCGTTATTGTCGTAATCGGCTCTAATCGCGTCGGCTCGCAGGTCTCGAAGAAGTTTTTCCTCCTCAAGTCTTGAGGAAACGTGCCTCAGGCGCCTCAAGTTGTCGTCGATGAATTTGCTCGGTAGTGGGCTGAGTTGCGTATTGCGATTATCCCCCTTTTTCGGTTCAGTCGATTTCTTAGGTAACGGCTTCCCCGTGGCACCCGACTCCTTAATCTCCTTGATTAAGCTTTCTCTCGTAGCTCGCAATGAGGGAGAGGTAATGGTCTTCAGAATGGTAACCGCTTCTTTTCCTCTGCCAAGTTGGGTCATGGCGCGGGCTTCTCCCAATGCAAGATATTCTCGCTCCGAGACCGGGCGATCTCGGGCTTGATTTCGAAGATCTTGCCAAACGCCCAAGGCTTTGTCCCAGTCCGGGTCGGAAATATCGAAGAAGCTTTGGGCGTAGCGCAACTTGTATTCGAAGTTGTCGGGCGCCAGTTTGCTTGCTGATCGAAACGCCTCATGCATGCTGCGGTCATTGGTCTGGACTGATGCAATCCCCAAGCTCAATAAATCTTCCTTAAATAAAAACAAAAAAGTACCGAGTTGATGGTGGTAGACCGGTTCTTTTGGTTCCAGCTCAACTGCTTTCAACAGGAAAGGCAAAGCATCGGCCAATCGGCCTTCTTCAACGAGATAATTTGCAATGTTTTGTTTAACTACCGCTAATCGAGGATCAATTTTGTCTGCTTCAAGAAATAGCCCTGTTGCATGTCGTGGTTGTCCCATGCGGCGAAGAAACTTCCCATAAAGTATGAGACCGTTAACATCTCGAGGATTGTCTTCGAGATAAGATTCGTATGCGGATAGTATTTGTTGGGCTCTTCGGGTGAGTTCTTGTTCGCTGAGGGGTTTATTGGCCGACGAGGAGTTTTTAAGAAACAGTTGTTCTCGTTCCACGATCTGCCCCAAGCGTTGAGCGGCGAAGGTAATTGCCTCGTGCTTGTAAGTTTCTTTCTTTTTGGAATCC
This sequence comes from uncultured Opitutales bacterium, assembly GCA_905612515.1. Lineage (GTDB taxonomy): Bacteria > Verrucomicrobiota > Verrucomicrobiia > Opitutales > Seribacteraceae. Next base: position 15,535 of record CAJQSI010000013.1, read on the forward strand.
CCCACTGCAATAAAGCCGCAAAGAATGCTGCAAAGAATACTTCTAAAGTAAGGTATGCGTACCATGTGGCGAAAAGTATATATATGTCTTCTAGTTCGAAGGTTTTCAAGCTTGGATCAGTATCGTTCTATCCTGTACTCTATAAGAACAAATGAAAGTTTCAGTAAATATTAGCTCGGGGAAATTGATTTGGCTAACTGCCTTGCTATTGGCTTTTACTTATAATGTAGCAGCGGATTTTGAAGAAAAGTGGAGTCCTGCTCTTACCTATCCCGATATTATCGAAAAGGCTCAGTCCGGATCTCCTTATTTCCAAGGTCTTTTGGGCATATATTTGCGGGCTGGAGAAGCGGGCTCCGCCGTGAACTTATCTTTGGCCAAGCAATGGTCCAGCGTATCTGCAAAAAAAAATCATCCATTCGGTCTTTATAACCTTGCAAACCTTGCCATGTATGACGGCCATTTCGAACAGGCAACTCAGTACTACCAAGATGCGGCTCTTCGCCTTGAACGATTGGCTTCAAGTGGGGACGCCGTTTCTCTCTTCTGCATGGGGGAAATTGATTTTCAAGTGATTCCCACTAGTATTCCTCGCGCCGTAGAGCATTTTCGAAAATCGGCTGAGTTGGGGTTTCCTTTGGCTCAGGCTACTTTGGGATCTTTATGCCTCAAAGGCTTGGAGATTCCGGGACACGACATTCGGAAGGGAATCGATTTACTCTCTACAGCAGCGAGAAGCCGTTCTCTTTCAGCTCGATTCAACCTAGGTATGGCTTATTACAATGGCGACGGAGTGCCTAAAAACGTGAGTCAAGCTTCTCGATGGTTTCGCCTCGCGGTGAAACAGAATTTCTCTGAGGCTCAATATACCTTGGGGGTATTGCTGATTGAGGGCGAAGAAAACTTTCCAAAGGAGGAAAAAGAAGGCTTGCGGCTCTTAAAACTTGCCGCCGAACAAGGCCATCTAGCAGCCAAGGAGCAACTCTACAAACGCGGGATGGGTACGCCGCCTCCCAACTCAGTTATTTCTTCCACCGAAAAAGTCCCGATTAAGACTGATGCTGTTCAGTTGGAGGAAGCTCGTAAATATTACGCGGGAGTCGGTGTGCCTCAGGATTACGAACGAGCACTCTCGCTATTCAGCTCTTTGGCCCGCAAAGGGAATGCGGAGTCCGCTCGCTTCCTTGGCCTAATGCTTTTAACTGGCAGAGGTTGCGAAAAGGACATCCCGAAAGCGGAAAATTGGCTTCGCCAAGCATCTGCCTCCGGCGACAAGACAGCTACTCGAATTCTGTCCAAGTACGCTGTATTGTTTAAATGAAATCAGTTATTGCCCACCCATGCCCATTGGGCTTTTCCCTATAATTTCACAAGAACTACAAATCCAGTTCCAAAACGGCTTCTAATGCGTGGGAGTCATGGGAGTCAAAATCACTGGCGGAAGCCGTAGAAAAGTACTTGTATCCAAATCGCCCTGATAAGCTTTCGGTAAAACGGTGCCCGAGGCCAGTTCCCAATTGGTAAGCGAGAAGATTTTTGTTGTAACTCCGAGACCCGGAAGGGCGTTGGATCTTAACTAAACTAGGACCTAAACCGACTCCGATATAAAAGATGTTGGAATCCCAGAATCCTATTTCCCATCCGCCGTTTATCATCATGGCGTTTAATTCCGCGTGCCCCTTGCCGGGTTCGGAGTTGTCGTAGCTGCGATGAGACAACTCCATGCCCATCCGCCAGTTGCCAAAATCGATGCCTGCTCCAGCACCAACTGAATATCCGTTTTCGTATTCGGCTACACCTGTAGAATGTATGTGTGCTTTATTTGGCATCACATAACCGCTGAAGATTTGAAAGTAATAAGTTTTATGACTACGGATTTTTATATGTCCAGCGGGGATTGGGGTGTAAGTTTGCCTATCAGGAGGTCTTTGTTTTTGGGTAATGGGTGGGAACTCAGGAGTTTTTCCGGTCGAATGAATTGGTTCTGGCGGGGCAGCGGGAATCTTGATTCGCGGGGGCAACTTTTCGCCTGCTTTGATAGCTTTTAGTCTGGCTTGGGCTTGCTCCATAATTTCCGCATGGCGTTGCAGGCGCAATTCGTTTTCGTGAAGTCGGCGTTGTAGTTCGGCTGCCTGTTCGTCTAGGTCTGCAATGCGTTGCTGAAAATTCTGGGCATTGGAGGTGGCGGCAATTACTATTGCTAAAACGGAAATCCTAATCGACTTTCTTATCATGGGCTGGTTCCCTTCATCGATTATTGATGTTGGGAGTATCTCAAACAAAGCCCTTCAATTAGGAGTGGCAAGATGAAAAATAATGGCGAAGAAGCACCTGTGGCAATCCCCATCGATGGAATACTCGATCTCCACGGGTTTCGTCCAACTGATGTCGGGGACCTCGTAGAGGCTTACTTATGCGAATGTCGCTTACGCGGCGTGTTACACGGTCGTCTAATCCATGGCAAAGGAATCGGAACTTTGCGCGAAACCGTGCATGCGACCCTTCGCAGGTTATCGTTTGTGAAGGGTTTCCGCCTCGGAGACGAGTCTTCAGGTTCTTGGGGCGCAACCCTTTTCGAGCTTCAACCTAAAGACAAACAGAGAGAGACAAATTGACGCCAGTTGGCGGGGTCGTCCTTCTCCGGGGTTAATGGCGTGCCACAAAGGCACATTAGGTGCGGCGCTTAAATGCCACAAGTTGCTTACTGACAATACCTTAACAAACCCAAGAGCCTGGACCGAATATTGCATGATTATTGACTCTAACCCATCTAAAATTAAAGGAGTAAATAATTATGCGTATAAATAATCACAACATCGCCAGTTCACTTGAGAATGAATTGAATCAATTTCTTAAACTTGGTCGGCCGATCGTCCCACTTGCTCAGGCCTTTTTGGGATCCTTGACTCATGATGATCGTAGTGAACCTCGAACGCCTATTAAGTTGGTTGACGAAGAAGACCGCTATGAAATCTTTCTGTCCTTGCCTGGTTTCTCAAAAAAAGAGGTTTCAATCAAGTTGGAGGATTATCAGCTATTGATTTCTGGAGAGAAAGTGGACGGGGTCGTAAACCCGGTGGTCAATGAACCAAATTGTTCCTATTCTCTTAACCTGCCTGACAGCGTAGAAGTTGATAAGGCGAAAGCCACTCTTTCCAACGGGATTCTTACCATCACGTTCCCGAAATGCGCAAAGGCGAAGCCAAGAGAAATCAAGATTTCTTAGTTTTTGGTATCGGTTGTAGTTTTAACATGGGCATGGGGGCGAGTCGTGAGGCTCGCACCTTGTTGTTTGCTCGCGTTTCTCACATTTCGAGTTTTGCTGGATATCAGTTCCATCATGCAGAGAGAGCTTCCCATTGTTTCTAGAGCCGACGATATCGTTTCCGCAGCCCGTGGTGAGCGGCGTCTGGTTGTTACGGCGCCAACGGGTTCGGGGAAGTCGACCCAATTACCCCAAATGTTGCTCGACTCAGGATCTTTCCCTGACCAAATTGTAGTTCTTGAGCCACGCCGGCTTGCCGCCCGCATGCTTGCACGGCGCGTGGCGAGTGAACGAAGCAGTTCCGTTGGGCAAGAGGTTGGTTATCAGGTACGTTTCGACAATAAAACGTCTTCCGCTACCAAAATCGTATATGTCACCGAAGGTTTGCTTTTACGACGAATGTTGGCTCGACCTGATCTTTCGGGTATTTCCGCTCTCATATTTGATGAGTTTCACGAGCGCAATCTGGAGTCTGATCTTACTCTCGCATTGGCCAAAGCCCTCCAAGAGACTTCGCGGCCCGATCTCGCTTTAGTAGTGACTTCGGCGACCATTGCAACTGAGCCTCTTTGTGAATATCTTGGCTCTTGTCCCGTAGTTCAGGTTGATGGTCGCTCTTTCCCTGTTGAGATTTCTTTTGCGGGTGCCGGTAGGGATGAACCTCTATGGCATAGAGCCGCAAAACAAGTGATCCGCCTCTCCTCGGAATACGATGGGG
>CAJQSI010000014.1 GCA_905612515.1 uncultured Opitutales bacterium
ATCATCACCAACCGCGTCGGCGCCGGCAATGTCTCCGCCGGAGTCGCCATCATCTCCACCCGACCATGGAGCCCAAATCAACAATCCGACTATCAGGCAGGCGGCAACCCCACCGATGCTAGAAAACAAAATAATCTTCTTTTTCTTGGCTGCAGCAGCGGTAGCAGTCGCAGCAATTGCCTGAGCTTCGGCGACTTGAGCTTGATGATGGGCGACTGCTTGGGCTTGTTGGGCGGAGGCTTGAGCCTGTGCCTGCACATCTTGCTGAGGTTGTTGCGGTTGAGCCTGAGCCCCACCGGCATAACCCGGCACTTGGGCAACAGTCACCCAGTTCTGGCCATCGTAACAGGCGTAATCCTGTTCGGTAAAGTGACCTTGCTGAACATATTCTCTGAGCTCTTCAACGGTGTAAGGCCCGTAAGGCTGCCCATCCTTGTTAATGTGAATTTGCATGGCGTAATTTGGTTAGCGGAAAGAGATGATCCGTGTGGGAGCTCAGGACTTAAGAGAAGAATCCAATTGGAATTAAAGCATGATGCTTGGCTTAAGGCTAGCTTTGCACAAGGTTAAAGTTATGAATCCATTGATAGACACATGGTATGGATTTTCCAGACAGATGGACTTTTTTCAACGAGAAAGAATACGCCGACCGATGCATATTATTACGACTCAACCAAAGTAGCTTGTCTTAAAAAAGAATTAATTTCAAAGATGTGAATAATTTCTCGTTACGTCTAAGGGAAAAAAGGTAAAGACTCTCACCATCAATGAGCCAAATGACAGCTGAATCACCACACGCAATTTCAGGCAACCTGCCACCTCCACTCGGATATGACCCGAATGAGTTCCCGAGAGAACTTACCCGGCATTACGTTTCCGCATCCGAGGAAGACGTAAAATCCATGCTCGAAACAGTGGGCGTGGAAAAACTCGATGACCTTTTCTCCCATGTACCCGGAGAAGTCAAATTTTCGGAACCCTTGGAATTGCCGGAAGAACTCTCCTACCAAGACCTACAGTCAAGCCTGCACGGGATGTCTGAGCAAACGAAACTACGGACGTCATTCATTGGGGACGGTCTACCCTCTTGGAAAGTCCATCCCGTGGTCTCCTATGTTTCCGACCTAAGGCCTCTCACCACCTCGTATACGCCCTACCAACCGGAACGAAGCCAAGGCACCTTGATGACGCATTGGATTTACCAGTGCGTAATGAGCGCCCTCACCGGATTCGAGGCTGTGAACTCTTCCCTGTACGATCGCTCCATGGCCATCTTCGAGGCAATCTGCTGCGCCATTCGACTGAAGAGAGGTTCCTCAACTGCCATCGTCGCCGAAACCCTTTTCCCGGAAGATTTGGAAGTTCTACGCACGCTGACAACCGATACGGATGTTTCTCTTGTCTTCGCCGCCATCGACCCCTCGACAGGCGCAATAGATCTTCCCGCTCTTCGGCAACAAGCGGAAGCCCTCGGGAACGAGCTCGCATGTATCGTGTTCCCTCAGGTGAACAGTTTAGGCCTACTCGAAGAGGTGGATGAATTGACGGACCTTGCCCGTGAACGGGGAGTCAAATCGGTAGCCTGCATCGACCCCATGCTACTTGCCTCGGGCGGACTCAAGCCACCGTCCGAATTCGGAGCGGAGGGCGCTGACTTTCTGGCGGGCGAGGCCCAGCATATGGCAATTCGGCCAAACTTCGGAGGTCCGGGGCTGGGCGTGTTTGCCGCACGTCACAACGACAAGGTTCGTAATATGGTTCGAGCAACTCCCGGACGCTTCGTCGGCAAGGCGAAGGATGAGGGTGGTCGCGAATGCCTAGTGATGGTTCTCTCCACTCGGGAACAACACATAAGAAAAGAAAAAGCGACGTCCAACGTATGTTCCAACCAAGCGTTCCTCGCAACCCTTGCTGGAGCAGCCACCCTAGCCAAGGGCGAAAGCGGCATGGCGGAGGCCGTTGCCTCCGCTCGGGCCAATGCAATCGGGACAGTCGGGCGGCTCATCGCCAGGCAAGGAGTATCGCTCGCCTTTCCGGAAACTACTTTCTTCAACGAGGCGCTCCTCCAACTCGACAAACCCGTCTCCGAGGTCATGGCTTTGGGTCGAGAGGCTGATCTCCACGTCGGCATCGACGTTTCCGAGCGCCTACCCGGAGATTCCAGAACAAACCTGTTGAAGATTTCCTTCAATGACCTGACGACCGAAGAAGACCTCGAAAAGCTGGTGTCCTTCT
>CAJQSI010000015.1 GCA_905612515.1 uncultured Opitutales bacterium
GTTCAATGCCTCCTCCTCCATTTGGTTCCGATGGGATTGAAGGAGCAAATACGGATGACGAAATGCAATTGCCCCCGCCCGGCTTGCCTCCGATTTCCGAAGATCTTCCGAATGCACCGGAACCACCTGCTTTGCCTCCATCGTTTGGTGGCGAAACTGATTCTCCTCCAACCCCGCCCTCCCCTCCGCTTGGCAAGAAACTTGGATTGAAATTAGGTGGTCCCTCAAAGAAACCATCCTTTAAATTAGGTGGCAAGGCAGGAAGAATCGGTAAGCCGACCTTGAATATTACGCGCCCACCTATGCCGAAACCATTGCCTCCGACTCCAGACTCCTGAAGTCTCTGCGCATTTCACTTTTGCTCTGGACGCAAAGCCCGGAGCGTATATGGTTGATTTTTCTTTTGATAGGGGCCGTAGCTCAGTTGGAAGAGCGCCTGCATGGCATGCAGGAGGTCGTCGGTTCGAGCCCGATCGGCTCCACCACTCAATCAGTACTCCTTCTGAGAGAGCTTTTAGAATGTTTTTCATGACCCGTTCCTAGGACTTCGATCTTACTCTTCTGAAGACTTCGCGCACGTTTGCCTTTCTCCTTTCCGCTATGTTGATCCAATCCTGCGGCGAAAAGGAATTGGAGGACAGGACTGAGGAGGCGATTTATGAAGACGACCTATTCCAAAATCCCGAGGTAAATCGATCTCGATTCGATGGAATCGTAAAAACTTCCGACGGCCGACAGTTATACGAAATGAAAAACGGTCAAGCTGAGGGTTCGACAGTAGGTCTGGACGAACAAAACCGCAAGATTTTCGAAGGAGAACTACAGGAGGGCCGAGCAGAGGGTTTCTGGACCACCTTTTACGACAACGGTTTGCCGCGTTGGCGAGGGCAAAAGAAGGACGGAAAAAACAATGGTCCTTTCACCATGTGGTATCCCGCCGGAAAAAAGAAAATGGCCGGCGTTTTTCTTAACGGCGAAAAGGATGGATTGTCGACCATTTGGCATCCCAATGGAGTCAAGTGGCGTGAGCAGCGGCACGAAAAAGGCATTCCCTATGGAATCTGGCGAAACTGGGATTCCGAGGGTACGCTAGTTGAAGAAATCAATTACGTCGATGGTTTGCCTATTCCCAAAAATCCAAAGAGTGAACAATAGGCAAGTTCATCCATCTGGAGCTCCTCGCTATATGCTGTCAGTCATTTAGCGTTGCTCACTCCAAACAGCAGAGCCTAGTTTAACTTCTTCATGCACCCCAAGATTTTTGTTACTGGAATCGGATTCATCACCAGCATTGGGAATGATCGGATCACTGTTACGGATAGTTTGCGTAAACTGACTTCCGGCATAGAAAAGCACCCAGAGCTCCAAGTTGAATCTTCGCCGGTAAAAGTGGCGGGGACAGTCAAGGAGTTCGACCTTGAGTCGACAGACCCTGAGGACTGGACTTATCCCGTTGCATACCAAGTGCCTCGCACGCTCATACGTAGTTTTTCGCCGCATGTGCTTTACGCTTGGTGCGCCGTACGGCAAGCAATCGAGGACGCCGGGTTATCGGAAGAAGATCTCTCGAACCCTGATTCCGGGTTATACACGGCTTCCGGCGGTTCAATGAGAAGCATTCACAAGCACTTCCAGAAGATGGACGACCTTGGCGTGATGGCCTGCAACCCCCTCGCAATCATAGCATCAATTGCAGGCACTCTTAGCTTTAATCTTGTTGCTGCACTTGGAGTGCGAGGTTCCTCTGCAGGTTTGGTTTCTGCGTGCGCTTCTTCAGGTCATGCCCTTGGCACCGCATTAGACGAGATTCGGCTCGGACGCCAGAAACGCATGCTTGTGGTGGGTGCGGAAGATTGTAACTTCGAAAGCATCGTCCCTTTCACCGGGATGAGGGCCCTTTCTCTGGATCGAGACCCAACCCGAGCATCACGACCTTTCGACAAGACCCGCAATGGTTTCGTCGGTACAGGAGGATCCGTCTGCTTAGTTCTCGAAACGGAGGAAGAAGCAAATCGAAGAGGAGTGACTCCCTACGCTGAGTTTCTTGGTTGGGGGCAAGCTTCCGATGGACACAACGTAGCGATATCCCATCCGGAAGGTAGGGGACTCGAAGATGCAATGAGGAAAGCGCTTTGCGACACCGGGACAGAACCTTCTCAAATCGACTACGTAAACGCCCATGCTCCATCCACTCCGATCGGGGATGCATCTGAACTGTGTGCCATCAAAAAAGTTTTCCCTGAACCTCAAAGTATTTCTTTCTCCAGCACAAAGGCTCTTACCGGCCATGGACTCTCCCTTTCGAGTATTATGGAAGCCGGCTTTTGCTCCCTCGCCTTAAGGGACGGATTTCTCCCGGGTTCGGCCAATGTGGATGAGCCCGACGATGCAATTGGTCACTTGGATCTGCTTCGCGAAACAATCGATCGCCAAGCGGAACGTATTCTCAGCAACAGCAGTGGTTTTGGTGGAGCCAATGTTTCTCTGGTGTTTGGCAGAACCTAATACTTTGACCACTCACCAAACAATGTTCGTTCCTCAAAATGATCTGGAGCGGTTGATTTCTAGCCGTCGAACCTCAAAGCCATCATGGTTCAACGGCCAAGAACCTGACCATGCTGCTGTTCGTAATGCCATAGACGTTGCTCGTAAAGCACCTAATCACCACCGAACGGAACCTGCTCGTTTCTACCTTTTGGACAAATCTCGAATCAAGGAAGTCGGTCGTCTTTTTGGTAAAATCGTTGCTGGGGATTCTCCTGACGAATTCCTCAGTGAACGAGCCGCTAAAAAAACCAAGGAATGGGGTTCTTCGCCGGGATTGATCGTGGTCACCTGTTTTACCGATCACTCATCCGAACTCGTTGCCGGCAAACCCGCCGTCATTGAAGAAGACTATGCGACCTGCGCCTGCATTTGCCAAAACCTGCTTTTGCTCCTGCACAACCTTGGTTTCGCAGCAAAGTGGAGTACTGGACCGGCGTGGAAGCATCCGGACTTCCGTAAAGTGGTCGGCATACCCAATGCCCCCCCCGATGAACGAGTGATCGCACTCATATTTTACGGACATACTGAAAAAACAGCTCCTTCTCCAACCTATGCGCCGATTGAGATGAAGCTTTTCGACCACTCAAATTCTACATGACCCCGCAATTATTCTTTTTTGTATTATTCCGTTTTTCGCTTTCACCTATGACTCTAGGACTGTAAATTTTATATCTCATATGAAAATTTTGTGCCATTGCTTCATTTACGCCCTTTCATTTTCGACATCAGGAATCATTTTCGGTAAGGTGGATTTCACTCGTGACGTGCGACCTATTTTGTCTGAAACCTGCTTTCAGTGCCATGGCCCCGACAAGAATAAGCGCAAAGCAAAACTGCGACTCGACGTACCCGAAGGTCCTCTAGTCGACTTGGGTGGTCATCAGGCAATAGTACCGGGAAAGCCGAACGAGAGCGAACTAATCGCTCGCATCACCACGGAGGACGAGGACGACCATATGCCGCCAAAGAAAAGCGGCAAGAAACTCTCTGCCGATCAGGTTGAAATCTTGAAGCAATGGATAGCGGAGGGCGGTAAGTATGAAAAACATTGGGCTTATCGTCCCGTAAGCAAGCCGAAGCTTCCTGCATTACAAAAGAAAGATTCATTCCTTCGCAATGAAGTGGATCAACTGTTGCTCGACCAAATCAACAAGGCAGGCTTCAAACCCTCTTCCGAAGCAGTGAAAGCAACGCTTCTGCGGCGGCTCTACCTTGACCTCCTTGGCGTCCCACCCACCCCCGAGGAAGCGGATGCGTTTCTCAAGGATCCCTCCGATCAAGCCTACGGAAAGCTTGTTGACCGTCTCATGAATGACCCTCGCTACGGTGAGCGAATGACCGTGCATTGGCTTGATCTTGTGCGCTTTGCCGACACGGCAGGATATCACAGCGATAACTTCATGGAGGTCTCCTCGTACCGCGACTACGTGATAGGCGCCTTCAACCAAAACCTGCCTTACGATCAATTCGTGATCGAGAACATTGCCGGCGATCTCATTCCTGAGGCAACTCCCATGCAGAAGGTTGCCTCCGGCTATAACCGTCTTCTTCAAACCACTGAGGAAGGCGGAGCGCAAGCGGACGAATACGTCACCATTTATCAGGCGGACCGCGTTCGAAACTTCGGCAACGTCTGGCTAGCCGCCACCACTGGCTGCGCTCAGTGCCATGACCATAAGTACGACCCTATAACCACCAAAGATTTCTATTCCCTCGCTGCCTTCTTCGCCGACATCAAGGAAAAGGTACTTGGTCGAAGGGCTCCCAACTTCAAGCTTCCATCCGCCACGGCAAGCAAGTGGCTGGCGCCGGTGCAAAAAGACAACGAGGAGCTGGTCGCAATCAAGAAGCAACAGAAAGCCTTGGAGCAGGAATTGTTTTTGAAAGCTTCCAAGTTTTCCTACGAAGAACCAAAACTGGACAAGAAGCCGGAACCCGTGGAAAAGGTTTGGATTGAAGACGCGGTTCCAGCTGGAGCGAGAGCCCAAGGAGATACTCCATGGAAGTTCGCAAGCAAGCCGGAACCCGTATTCAGTGGTCGAAAATCCAGTGTTCGGGAGGCGAAAGGCCAGAAACAGCATTTCTTTGACGGGGCGAATCCAACTCTTAATTTGACCAAGGGCTCAATCCTCTTCACTTATGTTTACCTCGACACCCTGAATCCGCCCAAGCAAATCATGCTTCAGTTCAATGACGGCACTTGGGATCATCGCGCCTACTGGGGCGAATCCAAAATCAGTTTTGGCAAAGAGGGTACGGTCAGCAAGAGAAAGATGGGGCCTCTTCCGGAGACCGGAAAATGGGTAAGACTGGAAGTGAATCCTGCACAAGTCGGTCTCAAGGCAGGTTCCAAGTTAAACGGTTGGGCCTATACGCAGTTTGATGGAAAGGTCTATTGGGACAAGGCGGGGATCATCACCGTGGTGGACCCCACTAAGGATTCCGCGTTCTCCCTAAAGGTTTGGGCCGGCAAAAACAAGAATTCCAAGGATTTGCCCTCTAACGTCCAGACCGCCCTTAAGATTGCTGAGAACAAAAGAAACGAGGATCAGAAAAAGACCCTTCGCTCCCATTACCTGGCTTATGTCCATCAACCGAGCGCCGGCAAGTTCGCCAAGGATAAGGACGAACTCGCCAAATTGAAGGCCAGAGAGGAGGCCATGACAAAAGGTTCGGGCGAACGCTCCATGCTCGTTTCCCAATCCACGAATCCCCGCATGGTGAAAATTCTCCCTCGTGGAAACTGGCTCGATAAGTCCGGCGAAGAAGTAAAGCCCGCCATACCGTCTTTCCTGGGTACACTCGAAACGGGCGACAAGCGAGCCAGTCGAATGGACTTGGCCAAGTGGGTCGTGTCCAAGGAAAACCCCCTCGCCTCTAGAGCCTTCGTCAATCGGGCATGGAAATTATTCTTTGGCTATGGCCTCTCGCGGCGACTTGACGACCTAGGCGGTCAAGGGGAACCCCCGACACACCCTGAGCTGCTCGATTACCTTGCCGCCGACTTCCGTGACAACGGCTGGGACGTCAAGCGCCTGGTCAAGCTCATGGTCACTTCAGGCGCATACAGGCAATCTTCGGCCGTTTCGGAAAAGCTGCAGGAGCAAGACCCCGCCAATCGCTTGTTCGCTCGCCAAACCCGTTTCCGTTTGGATGCAGAATTCGTGCGAGACACTGCCCTCTCCATAAGCAATCTTCTTTCCCCCGGCATTGGGGGTAAGAGCGTGAAGCCGTACCAGCCCGCCGGGTATTGGCGCCACCTTAATTTTCCCGCTCGGAAATGGCAGCAATCCAAAGGGGACGAACTCTATCGCCGAAGTCTTTACACCTATGTCTGCCGGAGCTTCCCCCACCCTGCCATGGTCGCCTTCGATGCTCCCAGTCGAGAGGAATGCGTGGCCGAACGACCACGATCCAATATCCCTCAGCAAGCCCTTGTTCTTCTAAATGACCCCGTGTTCGTCGAAGCCGCTCGCGTCCTTGCCGAGCGTTTGCTCATTGAAGCGAAAGGTGATGACGCGTCACGCCTCAGCCGAGCCTTTAGACTCGCCCTCACCCGTGAGCCTACGCCCAATGAGCGTCAAATCCTCACCAAACTGCTGAACGCCCAGCGAGAGCGCTACAAAGCCAATCTTGAAGACGCCAAGAAACTGATCGCTACCGGCTCCAAGCCCGTGCCTGCTAATCAAGAACCTCACGAGCTTGCCGCTTGGACCACCATCTCCAGAGCTCTTCTTAACATTTACGAGACCACTGCTCGCTTCTAGTTTCATTCTTAAGACTGATTTGCCATGAACCTTCAGACACGACGTTCCTTTCTCAATCAAACCAGCGTAGGTATCGGTTCAGCCGCTCTCGCCTCGATGCTTTCCGGCAATTCCGCCCAAGGGGCAGTTACAGCATGGCCTGCTCAACTTCCCAACGGTGCTGGAATTCCTGCCAAGGCCAAGCGGGTCATCTTTCTCTGTATGGCCGGAGGACCTTCACACCTCGAGACTCTGGACGACAAGCCTAAGCTCCGCGAAATGAACGGGAAAGACATGCCCAAGTCGATTACCGAGGGACAACCCATCGCCCAGTTGCAAGGCAAGAAGAACGCCCTCAAGTGCCTCGGCCCGCAGCACGCATTCGAACGCTACGGGAAGTCGGGGCAAAGCATTTGCAATCAATTTCCAAAGATCGGTTCCATCGCAGACGACATATGCATCATCCGATCCATGAACACCGAGCAGATCAATCATGACCCCGCCCACACCTACATGAACACCGGCACCCAGATTTCCGGGCGACCAAGCATGGGTTCATGGGTGCTCTACGGACTTGGAGCGGATACCCAGAACCTGCCCGGCTTCGTTGTCCTCACCTCTGTCGGCGGAGGCCAGAACCAGCCCATAGCCTCCCGGCAATGGCACAGCGGCTTTCTTCCCAGCAAGTACCAAGGAGTCAACTTCAACTCCAAGGGAGACCCCGTCCTGTACCTAAGCAACCCCGCCGGCGTGAACAAGCAAGACCAGCGATCGTTGATCGATTCCGTCAACGAACTCAACTCCCTTCGCAACGCCACCGTTGCCGACCCCGAGATCACCACTAAGATCAGCCAGTACGAAATGGCCTTTCGCATGCAGACCAGCGTGCCCGACCTCATGGACGTCGCCAAGGAGCCCAAGCACGTCCTCGATCTTTATGGAGCCAAGCCCGGAGACGGGTCTTTCGCCTCCAACTGCCTCCTGGCTCGACGTCTTGCCGAGCGCGGCGTTCGCTTTATCCAGCTTTACCATCGGGGTTGGGATCACCACGGCGGCGTAAAAGGCGCCATCTCCGGGGTGGCCAAGCGCGTGGACCAAGGATCCGCCGCCCTTATTCAGGATCTTAAGCAGCGCGGCATGCTCGAAGACACTCTCGTCGTATGGGGCGGTGAGTTCGGTCGCACACCTATGGCGCAAGGTTCAGGTCGCGACCACCACATCAAGGGTTTCTCCATCTGGATGGCCGGAGGTGGAGTGAAAGGCGGTATGTCTTACGGCAATACCGACGAACTCGGCTACAATGCCGAAGAAAACGTGGTTCACGTTAGGGATCTCCATGCGACCATCCTGCATCAACTGGGAATCAGAGCGGAAAACTTCACCTACAAGTTCCAAGGCCTTGATTTTCGCCTCACCGGGGTGGAGGACAAAGCCCATGTTCTGAAATCAATTCTTACCTAATAGCCAATCATCGTGGACAAAGAGCCGATCCGGCGTCGCTACAGGTTTAACTTTCCTTATTAATCAACAAAAACAAAGTACCCAATCATGAAAAAACTCATCCTCGCGATACTCGCTAGTTCCCTCCTCGCTCTCGGTTCTTATGCCGACAAGAAGAAGGCTGCCGATTCCGAAAAGCCCGCCAAGGCCGAAAAAGGTAAAAAGAAAGGCAATGCAGCTAAAGTAACGGTAACAGGCGAAATCAAGTGCGCCCACTGCGACTTCAAGATCGGAGATACTTGCGCCGCCGTACTCAAAACCGACAAAGCTCTCTATTTTCTCCAAGGGAAAAAAGCCAAGGCTTTCGCCAAGGCAAACCCCAAGGCGAAGAAAGCCGAAGCCGTGGGCAAAGCAAAGAAAGATGGCGAAAACTATGCCCTCAGGGTCTCTAGTATCGCGGTAAAGGAATAACCTATTCCAGATCATTTTCACGAAGCCGCCTCGAAAATCAATTCGAGGCGGCTTTCTTTTTGATTAAAGCCTAAGATGTCAAATAAGATTCCAATCGTATTTTGACTTTTCTGAAAACCTGCGGAAACATTTAAGCATATGAAATCAAAACTTCTCTCTCTCCTCGCATCTTTGATAGTCGGTATGTCTGCCTCCTGCATTACCACCGAGACACCGACAAATGACCCGACGGATCCCACAAACCCAAACAGTCCCCTCCACCCATCTCAACAGACCCCATCTCTCCCCGACTACAGAACGCCACCGCAAAAGTGATCGGCAACAGGTAACCTTTCCCGTTGACCATCCTAGCCTCTGACGTTTTATTTCCGCCTTTCTTTTCCCCGAGGCGAGATAGCTCAGTTGGTAGAGCAGAGGACTGAAAATCCTTGTGTCCCCGGTTCGATTCCGGGTCTCGCCACCATTCCAGTAAACA